>JAISAF010000050.1 GCA_031266855.1 Spirochaetales bacterium | reverse complement strand
AAATTGCCTTCGGCAATTTCGCGTGTGTTGCCGTATGCGGTTTTTTGCTCCCGCAAAAAACCGCACGTGTTTCCCGGCGGACCAACGTTATGCGCAATTTTCCAGAGCAAATTGCGCATAACTTATTTCCGTCCCGGCTCATCGCCACCTGAGCTTTCAGCCCACAGTCACCCTTTCGGCTAACGCGCCCCCGCCTCTAGTTTGCCAGTGTCAAACCGTGACGCGCGACAGCTCCGGCTGTTTCACAGGCTTTTTTCCGCCACAGCGCCCACCACGACTCATCAAGCCCGCCATCAAGATATTTCTGGAAAGCCTCCTTCATTTCACGCTTGCAGTTGTCCTCGAAAAAATTACAGGCTTTTTCGCACACGCCGCCTTTTGTCGCGTGGCTTCTGGTTATGGCGTTAATCTGTTCCCGTGAGAATAAACAAACCGAAACAAGCTGAACCTCCGCCCGCCTGGTACGGATCGCGCCGCGGGTCAGCTCCGGCAGCCGGGAGTCCCGGGAAAAATCAAGAAGGCCGTATACAAAGTTTACCGCGCTTTTTGCCGCGAATCCTCTGGGCAGCGGATCGAGGTCGTTCATACTACAGGGAACAAGTTCCGGTGCGACATCATTCCATTCCCCGCGCAGGGCGGCGCGCATAACGCTCGCGGCCTTTTTATGATCCCCCGGCAGACCCCGTTCCGCAAGGGTGTCCGCGATAACAAAACACATTTCATTCAGGCAGTGCGTCGTGGTACGCATAGCAAGAAAGGGAATGGAATCCTCTTCGGATATTTCATAAGCGTTCCCTATGGGCGAGAGAAAGGCATTCAGCCGCTGCCTGTTCCAGGCAGGCCATTCATGCGCGGCGCTGAAAGTTATATAGTTGTCATCAAGATACACAGCGGGAAGACCTCCGAGAGTATAATACAAATTCGGCAGTATCCTGACGGTATTCACATCCGCTCCAAGGGCCTGGTAATAAAAATCGATTTTAGGCCGCGGCCCGAAAGTATAAATATCCGGCAAAACCCCACCCCGCTTTCTTTGTTCCTCACAATACGGAACAAGCTCATCCCTGACGACACCGGGTATCTGGGACGGCGGCGGGCACAGCAGGATAATATCAGGCTGTAATTCGCGCAGGGCCGGCAGCGTACCGCCAACGGCAATATCGCAGTCAAATTCCTGCCGCATCTGTTCAAGACCGCTGCCCGTGGCCTTGCATAAAAGAACATTACCGCGAAGCCCGCCTCCGCATATTTTTTCATAGCATACGCGCATATACCGGCCAATAAAACCCATGCCGATAACGGCAATTTTTGTATCGCGGCTATTCTCCATAACGCTTATCCTTCCTCACAGAATGTTTAACCGCAAAGTCGAAAAAGTCGAAGAGGCTGCTCAATATCTGGAAAAACCTCTGGGTGCGCACATATAAAACTTTTTCGACCATCAGAATTTTTACCGCGAAGTCGAAAAAGTCGAAGAGGCTTTTAGTCTTCACTTCTTTTTTGCTTCTTCGACCTTGCCAGTCTTCGACTTCGCGGTAATTTCTTTTTCTTCAAAGCATGCTGCGCTGCCGCTGGGCAGCCGACTGGTGATAAAGACGTGCACAGCGCATAACGCGCTGCGCCTGGTGGCAGACCACGCAATTTTGTCAGAGCAAAATTGCGACCGCCTGGTTGCGCGCAGCTAATTGCTACAGGCAATTAGCTGCCCCGGAATTGCCACGGCAAGTCCGGAAACTGGTTCTAAGCTGCTGCGCGAGGTATTGTAGCGGAAAGCCCACCGGAAGCGCATCGGCGCTTCCGAGGACTTGGAGCGGAAAGCCCGGTTTTTTTTGCCCGCGGCGCGGGCAAAAAAAACGCGCCCAAATTCCGATATTTCCGCGTTTACGCTATACGTTCCCTCTTCGCGATATTCCAATTGATGAGCGACAGAATCAGGCCCCCTGCGAAACCTGGAAGATCGCTTGTCCAGCCTGGCATTATCATACATAAAGCGCAGATAAAATAAACTACCCGCAATAGTCCGGGTACGTTTGTAAACTGATATCCCATGAGGCCAACCGCAAGGAAATATGTCCCGATACATGCGGTAATAATTGCCAGGATAATTTCAAATAACGAACCAATAAGAATGAGTGGCGGGCCGTACACAAACATGAAGGGAACAATGAAGCCGCATAATCCAAAACGCACGGCTCTCCAGCCGGTTTCCATGGGACTGGCGCCCGCCAGGCCCGCGCCCGCGTAGGCAGCCAGGGCTACGGGAGGCGTAATGGTTGACAGGCATCCGTAGTAAAAGGCGAACAGATGGGCGGCCATAGGCGGGACACCCATTTTGACCATCGCGGGGGCAATAAGGATGGCTACAATAATGTAACAGGCCGAAGTGGGAAGTCCCATCCCCAGCACAATGCTTGTCAGCATGGTTAGTATCATAAGGACAATCAAAATGCCGCCCGAAATCTCAATCAGCAGACTGGTAAGCTGCATGCCCAGCCCGCTGCGGAGAATGATGCTTATAATAATACCCGCGCAGCCGCATACAATCCCAACTTCCATGCCGCCAATCGCGCCCGAAACCAGAGCTTTCAGAAATTTGACTGGCGTCATCCTGGTGTCGCGTTTGAGGAAACTGAGGAAAATTATTAGGATTATGGTATAAAAGGCCGCTTTCTGGGCGGATATTCTTGCTATGCCTAAAAAATAGACAAGGCACAGAATGGGCAGTAGCACATAACCGCTGGAAAGGAGCACCTTTTTCGCGTTCGGAGCAGCCGCGGCGGCTATTCCTTTCAGCCTGGTTTTTGCCGCTTCGAAATCTACCATGAAGTAGAGGGCCAGATAAAAAAGAAAGGCGGGAATAAAGGATACTTTGACAATTTCCCAATAGGCCACACCCAGCGTATCCGCCATGATAAAAGCGGCCGCTCCCATAACAGGCGGCATTATCTGCCCGCCGGTTGAAGCCACGGCTTCAATGGCTCCCGCGGAAGCGGGTTTGTACCCTGTATCTTTCATAAGCGGAATCGTAAAACTTCCCGTTGTAACGACATTCGCCACGGCGCTTCCTGAAAGCATGCCCATCAGGGCGGAGGAAACAACCGCCGCTTTGGCGGGGCCGCCACGCATACGGCCAAACAGCGAAATCGCGATATTTGTAAAGGCGTCTCCCGCGCCTGAAACGGATAAAAAAGCGCCGAACAAAACAAAAGCTATAACAAAATTCGCCGCGGCCATTGACGGCTGGCCAAAAATCCCCTCCTCCGACATATACAGGGCCGTCAGAAAAGCTTTCCCGTTCATTCCCGCGTGCCGGAAGATACCGGGCAGATATTTCCCGAACGCGCCGTACAGGATAAATATCCCGGCCAGAACAGGCAGCGCGTTACCGACCTTCCTGCGGGTAGCCTCCACAACACATACAACACAGATTATTCCAAAAATATAGTCATATATATTGGGCATTCCCACAAACATCTGTAAATGATCCCGTTCAAAAAATGTATATCCGAATCCCGTTAATGTTAAGGCAACAAAAATCAGATCAATCACAATAGAAACTCTTGCATTCTTCAAACAGGGTTTTGACAGAAAAATCATACACGCGCAAAAAAGCAAAAGAAAGGTTCGTTGTATAAGGGAAGGAAAAGGCCCGAAATAGGCTGTATACAAAAAATACAATGAACACGCCACGCAGACCACAAACATCAGTCCCGCCCGTATGTTAGAGAGTTTATACTCTCCCATAAGGGCTTTGCATTCGCCAATGAACTTCATCGCACACTCCATCTGGTAAAAAAATCGCCTGTGTAAGAACCTGTTTAATAACTCATGTACAATTCGGAATTTGGGCGCCTTTTTTTGCCCGCCTCCCGCGGGCAAAAAATCCGGGCTTTCCGCTCCAAGTCCTCGGAAGCGCCAATGCGCTTCCTGCGGGCTTTCCGCTGCAATCCCTTGCGCCGCGCAGCGGCAGCGCAAAATCGCTTCGCGATTTTGCGATCAGCCCCCTTGCGCGCCCAGCGGTTTTCATGATATTGAACAGGCTCTAAGAAAACCGTACCGGATACCTGGAAGGAAGCATATCCCGGACACACATCCCGCATATTCGCAAAAAACCAGCGTTCGTGCCGGGATACGCCCTCCGCCTGTGTCAGTTAAGGCCGCACGTCAATCTTGAAGCCCTTCTCCCTATAATACCGCAGCGCGCCCGGATGAATAGGACAGGCGGCTTCCACCGCCGCCGTATCAGGGCCAAGGTTCCTGAACGCCGTAAAAGCAATGCTCTTTAAGTCGTCAAGATTGTCAAAAAGAGCCTTCGTCATCTGGTAGACAAGCTCCTCTGGCACGGATTCGTCAAGAAGAAAAGAGCTGTAAATGCCGACCGTCTGATACTCCTTCTTTAGTCCGGGAAGCCAGTCCGGCTGTAACGTAACCTTACCCCAATAGGGCATCCGCTGGTTCAGGCCGGTTCGTACATCCTCGGGAACATCAAACATCGCTATATCGGTAGCGGTCGCGAATTCCTGATAGGCGGTATTCGGCGCACTCAAAAAACCGACCATGGTAAAAGCAACATCAACATTGCCATCTTTCAGGGCGGAAGCGGTCTGCTCGTGGCCGGCGTTGTACTGGTCGATCTTGCTGAAATCGCC
>JAISAF010000010.1 GCA_031266855.1 Spirochaetales bacterium | reverse complement strand
TCCGGTTTGGAGGAGTATCACAAAACCCGCGACGCGGTAAGCGGGAGCCAGAAGCTGCAAAACCTGGAGGAGCTTGCCAACGCGGCGGGTATTTATCCCCCCGGCGGCGCGGGGCTTGCCGCGTTTCTTGAAAGTATAGAGCTGGACGCGGCCCGTGTTGAGGAATCAAAAAACGCGGCGGGGTCAAACGCGGTAACGCTTATCACCATGCACAATACTAAGGGGCTTGAGTTTGACAGGGTTATCATTACCGGCCTGGAGGATGGGCTTTTCCCCAAGGATGTTCCTTACACTTCGTACGGCACGTACACCAGGGATTCTTCCCGCGCGGATGACAGGGAATCTCTTGAGGAGGAGCGCCGCCTTTTCTATGTCGCTATAACGCGGGCGCGGCGGGAACTTTATTTTACGTTTTGTTCGAGCCGCCGGCTTCACGGCCATGTGCAGACCTACCCTCCTTCCCGTTTTTTGAAGGAACTGCCTCAGGATATCCAGCAGGGCGCCTTGCGTACGGCGGGGAACGGCTCGCCTCCTGGAGTCTCCGCTTTCCAGCCTGGAACAACAGTCTACCACGAGAACTATGGTCAGGGTATCGTATGCAAGAGCGTCATAAAGGAAGGCAGTCATGTTGTTACGATACGGTTTGATTCCGGCCAGATCCGCGAGTTTTTGCCAAAATACGAGCGCCGCCTGGAACGTGTAGAGGCGGACGGGCTTTAGCATGAACTACGCGGAGTCGGGCTACGCGGGGCTTCCCCCTATATGCCGGGCGCGGGACTATCACCTGTACGCGCGCGGCGGCAAACGCTACCTGGATATGTGCCTTGGCGGCGGGCGCGCCCTTTTCGGGCACAGGCCGCATGGTTTGTATAAAATCCTGAAAAACGAATTGCAGAAGGGCCTCGCCGCGGAATTTCCCACGCAGTTTGAAAAACGTTTTGAACGGGCCTTCCTCCGCCTTGCGCCTTCCGGTTTCCGGCTGCGGCTGTATGCTTCCTTTGACCGCGCACTCGCCGCCGCGGAAAGCGTCCTGGGCAGGAGCCTCAGCGGGGCGGACATCCACGAGCCGTTTTTCGCCGGGGACGCGGAGTCCGGTGGCGCGGCCGGGCCGTTGCCCGCTTCGCAAACGCCACATACGCCGGACACACCGCAAACGCCGGATACTACGGATACGCCGCCGGAAGTTTCGGACACCGCGGATACTTCAAACGCTACGGACACCTTGGACGCGCCTGTTTACTTCCGGCCCGGTACGGACATCGATTACAGCCACTTCCCTCTTCTGTTTCCGGTACTGCCTTTTCCCGGGAACTTCGCGCCCCAGCCCCTTCTCCTGCGGGAAGACCTGCGCGCGCCCGGCGGGGAAGCGGTTTCCCCCCTTCTTCTTTCGGGACTTACGCGCCTCGCGGAAGAACTCCAGAGAGGGCAGGAATTTCCCGATATTTGGAGTGAGTGGCGGCTTTCCGGGTGGAGGCGCTTCGGCTGTTACTGTTTTCCTGTCCCGCGGGCGGGCCTTGATTACGCGCGCGCGCGCAGCCGTTTTCTTGAGGAAGGCATCGTCCTGTCCCCGGAAGCCCGGCGGCCAAGCATTCTTCCCCGGCTGTATTCTCCAGGGGAGCGCCGCCTTGTGGAACGCCTCTCGGAAACCATATTTGGGAGTAGCACATAACATGAATAGCGAACACATAATGCTGATAACGAAACTCGCTCTTGGATCGGTCGCGGTATTTCTGGCAATCATCCTGTGGGCAAAAACACGCGACACAGCCTGGATGTTTGTCATCATCGGAGTCATCGCCGCCTACGGCGAAATCATCTTCCAAACCCTCAAATCCTTCGGCATCGTCTGGGCGGATCTCGTAGTTATATCGGACATCCCGGTCTTTGAACTGGTCCTCACGAACCTGCCAATGCTCTTTTTCGCGACAGCCTTCCTTGTCGTTGTCAGCAGAAAAACCAGCAGATAGCCCACAGGCCCGCTCCTGCGGACACACAGGAATTTTTATCCTTTGGGCGCATTTTTTTGTCCGCCTTGAGCGGACAAAAAAACCGGGCTTTCCGCTCCAAGTCCTCGGATTTGCCAATGCAAATCCTGCGGGCTTTCCACTCCAATCCCTTGCGCGCGCACCAGCGGCAGCGCGTCCTGCGTGAATGCTTCGCATTCACCAGGACGCCGAATAACCGTTTCACATAACGCTACCCCCGCACCCGCGCGGAAACCGCGCGGGCGCGATTACACGGCGGATTTGCCACCGGCAAATCCGCTGGCCTGGTTATCCGTAGCTAATTGCCACCATCCGTGGCGGCGCGGAATATACTGAATCAGGCAGGAGATAATAGAAAAAATGAAAAGTAACACCGATATCATTCAATATAAAGATGGCAAATGCATCGTCAGAGCAACTAATGATAATATGGCTATTCTTAAAAGAAATATACTCAAAAATATCAAGACGGATAATTTTGTCGACTTTATTTCTGAAATAACAGTGCCGGGACATATCGATTTGTCAATATCCCTAAAGACGGTCATCTCCAGTAATATGATAATGAAGTTGGTGGTGTTTTCTATGATGCAAATGGGAAAATTCTCAAACATGGACGGCTAAAACAGATTGGCATGAATGTTGGAAATATTTGTAAACTTGCCGCTAATCAGGCAATGTTTGCATATATCATCGTTCAATTGGCTGAAATCAACCAAAAACTCGACCTAATACTGGAAGATCTGCATAATGACAGAATCATCAAGATAGAAGGCGCCGTCAGAGCCTATGAACATCTTGATGGCAGTGATGCAAATATTGAAAATATCGTGTTACAAATTGAAACTGGAATTTCCGAATTAGAAAAGGAATTGAATCAATTATCAAACAAACTGGATCCAAACGCAAAATTTGGTGATAACTGGCTTTTTTCTAATAATAGAGAAAGAAATTGAGCAGATTCATAATCAATTTGCGGAAGCTGTTGGGTGGATTTTTAAGGGTTATGAGACATTGTTGAAGATAGATATTAAGATTGACAAACTGACTGGAATGGAACGTTTAATCAGGTTCTTGGAAACAGGCCGGTGGAAGGAATTAGCGGAACTTGCACGCGGGTTGCCATACAAAAAAGATGAATTTGGTTACCCGGAGAAACGCCGGGGAAAAATCAATGCCGAAAAACCGGGAATGATAAAGAACCTAAAAGGAATGGTTGATTTTGAGAAAAAGACAGTAAATGAATATGCCATTGAATTTAAGGGAGAAGACTTATTGGAGGCGCTTAAATGAACTGTAGAGATTGCGGAAGACCATTGCTGGCAGGGAAAAAAATATTGCCCTCATTGTTGAAATAAACGGAACAAAGACAAGAAGAATTCGGCAACCGCAGGTACAGGCATTGCAGCTCTTGTCGCTGTTATTTTAGGGCTTATTTTTCATGGAAAAAAGAAGTAATCCCAACAAAGCCGTGCGCCATCCGTGGCGCACGGCTTGCGTAGCAGGCTTGCGCTACGGATGACGTTTTGTTGATGAAAAAATATATATTTATGTACAATATAGGGACAAAGGTTATTGTCCTGAACGTGAAGGGGAAATCTTGAAAGAACTTAAACCTGGAAAATATTATGCTAAAATAATTAAGGCTGATCCAACATATATGGATACCGTTAAAGGATGAATATTATAATCAATTATGTAAAAAGCGGATATTTCGGTACAGAAAGATATAATAAAAGGGGGTTTAGAGGAAATATTAAATAAATTGAAATCAACCAACCCCACCGCAAGCGGCTAGACTTGACTCACAATTCGAAAGGGGATGATTATACTGTAGCACAAAGAAAAATTTACCGCCAAGTCGAAAAAGTATAAAGAAGGAAAGGAAAAAAGAGCGATAGTCACCAAATTTTTATCTTTTGAACAGGAAAGAATCAACCCCGCCGCAAGCGGACGGGGTATGGTTGTTTCCGATAGGTATGGATTGTACCTGCGGGTTTAATACCAGCGTCATCCAGCAATACGGCAGAATTAAGAACCGCCCCCAAGGGGCGGGGTATTAAACCCGCTTGCCGGAATAAATTGGAATTAGTACAAGAGCATAGCGGGTTATGGAGCAGGAGGGAATGGAATTACGAATATAATATAAAAGACTAAAAATATGGAGTACGGCTGGCACTTCGCGCTCCAGGTTTGTTTACGCTTCGCCGCCTTACGGCGGTGCGGGCTGCGGTTTGTCTCATGTCATCCCGCTGGGCGCGGCGCTGGGCGTGCGCAAGGGATTGCAGTGGAAAGCCCGCAGGATTTGCATTGGCAAATCCGAGGACTTGCAGCGGAAAGCCTGGTTTTTTTGCCCGGGCGCGGGCAAAAAAACGCGCCCAAATTTTTCCGCGATAGTCAGATTACAAGATCACTGCCGTGTAAAAAAATCCTTTACGCCGTCCAGCAGCGTCCGCATATCGGCGCGGTTTAGATTCAGGTGAATAACGATACGCAGCGGGTTCTTGTCCGCCCGCATCAGGATGCCCCGCGTTTTCAGGAAATCCGAAAGATCCTGGGGATTTTTTTTTCGCAGTTTGATAAAAACCATGTTTGTTTCCCCGGAATGCGGCAGCACTTCAATTTCGGGAATCTCCTCAAAGCCTTTGGCCAGGAACAGGGCGTTTTCATGATCTTCGGCAAGGCGGGAAATGTTGTTTTTTAAGGCGTACAGCGCTCCGGCTGCCACTATGCCGGCCTGCCTCATGCCGCCGCCGAGTACCTTGCGCCACCTGATGGCGTGGTGTATAAATTCCTTTGAAGCGCAGAGGATTGAACCAATAGGAGCGCCCAGCCCTTTTGACAGGCAGACCGAAACCGTATCGTAGTGTCTGGAGATTTCCTTTACGTCGATATTGAGCTTTACCGAGGCGTTGAAAATGCGCGCCCCGTCCAGATGCAGGCGCAGGCCGTGTTCCTTTGTAAAGGCGGCGGCCCTGGCCTGATAATCCAGGGAAAGGACTTTTCCATCCTGCGTATTTTCCAGACACAGAAGCTGGGTTCGGGCAAAATGGATGTTTCCCGCGGGTTTGATTTTCGCTTCGACCCTGGCAAGGTCAAGGCTTCCGTCTTCCTCAAACTCAACAGGCTGGGGCTGAATGGAGCCGAACACCGCCGCGCCGCCGCCTTCCATCTTGTAGGTGTGCGCGTCCTGGCCTACGATATACTCATCGCCCCGTCCCAGGTGGGTCAGCAGGGCAAGCAGGTTTGACTGGGTTCCGCTTGATGCGAACAGTGCCACCTCTTTCCCCAGGAGTGCGGCGCCGTATTCCTGAAGGGCGTTTACCGAAGGATCATCTCCGTACACATCGTCGCCCACTTCAGCCCCGGCCATAACCTTCCTCATTTCCGCCGTGGGTTTGGTAACTGTATCACTTCGAAAATCTTTATATTCCATGATCAAAAAAATCCTCCTTTACTACTATTATGCTGACAACAAAGAAAATGTGGTTCCGGCTCTCCGGTACAAAACATTATTGTATAGGGCTGGCCCGCGAAAATTCGCTTGTCCGCCGCTGATGCGCGCGACAGCCGGTGGTGATAAATACGTGCACTCCGCTTCGCTGCGCGCCTGGTGACAAACCCCGCAATTTTGTAAGAACAAAATTGCGTCCGCCTGGTTGCGCGCAGCCAATTGCCAAAGGCAATTGGCTGCCCCGGAATTGCCTCCCGGCAATTCCGGAACCTGGTTCTTAAGCTGCCATGCGCAAGGGATTGCAGCGGAAAGCCCACAGGATTTGCATAAGCAAATCCGAGGACTTGGAGCGGAAAGCCCGGTTTTTGGCGCTTTGCGCCAAAAATGCGCCTGAAGACAGTCGCTTTCCGATAAGTAATAGATTGTAGCGGGCGCTGACGCGCCCCCGGAATGCGCCCAAATTCCGAATGGGTTCTTGAACAGGCTCTTACACTCCACAGTATCACACCATTACACCGTTAAACCCGCGGTGCGGGGAATAAACAGAATCAGATCGGGGAAATAGGTCATCAGCATCAGCGCGGCTATTTCCATCGCGATAAAGGGCATGGTTGTTATGGCAATGCGTTCGTATGAAACCTTAGCCAGAGGCGCCGCCGTGAAAAGACAGATACCCAGGGGAGGGGTAATAAGGCCGATATTCGCGTTGACAAGCATGACCAGCGAAAAATGAATAGGATGTATTCCGAAATTCAGGGCCAGGGGAAGCAGGATGGGAGCCAGTACAACGACAATGGCGCTGGATTCCATAACCATTCCCATAAAAATCAAAAGGACATTGACAAGCAGCAGAAAGGTATAGCGGTTGCCCGCGGCCCAGGAAATAAATTCGGCGATTTTTTCCGGTATGCCTTCGCTGGTCAGGACAAGGCTGAAAAGGTGCGCGCAGACAATAACCAGAAAAATAACGCTTGCTATGACGGAGGCTTCAATAATGCTGTTTCCAATATCGCGCAGCGTAAGGGTCTTTAAAACCAGAATACCCATCCACAGAACATACAGGCAGGCCAGGATAGCTGCTTCCGAGGCGGTAAAAATACCGCTCAGCAGTCCGGTAAAAATGATAAACGTCAATAAAAGGCCGCCTCCCGCTCTTTTTATTACGTGGCGGGCCCTTTCCAGAACAAAGGGTTCTGTCCTTCGCGGATGTTTGTCCTTGATTGCGAAAAACATTGCCATGATCATCAGTCCCGCGCCAATAAGAAGGCCGGGGATAATGCCCGCAAGAAAAAGCGTCCTGATGGAAACCCCGGTTATCGAACCGTAGACAACCATGATTGCGCTGGGGGGAATAATGGGGCCCAGAACCGAAGAAGCTGTTGTAATCGCGGCGCTGTATTCCGCGGTATAGCCCTGTTTTTTCATCATGGGGATAAGGATTGATCCCATCGCGGCTGTATCCGCCACCGCCGCGCCGGAAATACCGGCAAACAGAATACTGACAAGGATGTTTATCTGCGCAAGGCTTCCGGGAAGACGGCCCACCAGCATATCGGCGAAAGCGATAAAATCGTCGGTTATCCGCGTTTTTTTCATCAGAATTCCCGTCAGGATAAAAAATGGCAGTCCCGTATAGGCGGTATCATTCAGGCCGGAAAAAAGATAGGAAGCGATAATGTCAAGAGACACATCCGCGATAAAAAAGAGATAGGCGAATGACACTATCCCCAAAAGAAAGGCGATGGGGACACCGCTCAAAATTGTCGCAAGAAAGCTGCCGGTCAAAAGGATGCTGGTCTTCATGTTATTCTCCGGGAAGAATTCTTGTCAAAAGATATTTTTCCGGATCCGCGTCCTTAAGAAGAGGGCCGGCAAGAAAAGGCAGCATTTGAAACAGAATAAGAACGCTGCCCAGGGGAATTTGCATATAGGGTATGACAAGCGGTATCTTCAACATTTTTCCGGTTTCCCCCGCGGCGTTCAGGGCCGAAACAAAGGAAACGGCAATAAGGCACAGCAAAAATATGGTAATAAAAAGATTCCCCATAAAAACAAGCATCCGTTTTATACAGGCAGGAGCAAACTCAATGATAATTGTAATACCCACATGCAGCCCTTTTCTGATGGCAATGCCGGAACCAATAAAACAAATGCCGGTAAGAAGCCACAGGGAAAGTTCCTCCGTCCACAGCAGAACCTCTCCGTGCAGTATAATACGGGCGGCCCCGTTTACCGCGATAAGAACAGCGACAGCGCCCGTGTAAAAAATCAAAAGCAGGGAGGAAAGACGATTCGCTTTTTCACTCAGGTTTTGTATACCCGCGTAGATCCGGTCATAGAAAAATCCGCGCCACAGATAATGGAATTTGAAAGACTGCCGCAGACCAGTAAAAAAATCGCGAAACGAAGAACGCATAACTAATTTTAATAATAAGCATTTGTATAATCAAGAGGCTATTGAGTTCGCAGGATAAACGCAAATTTTTATTATGTGGGCGCCTCCCGGCGCTCCGCGCCGGGCCGGGCTTTCCGGGACTCCGCTATCGCTCCGGCCCCGCCTGCGGCGTGGCTGCTTCGCATCCCTACAATCCCTGGCGCACGCACCAGCGGCAGCTCAGAGCCAGGCAACGCACATAATTGCCGAAGGCAATTATGTGGCCCTAACCAGGCGGAGGCAATTTGCTCCGCAAATTGCCTATAAGGGAAGCTCTAAAAACTTTCACTTGGTATTTCAAATTCTAAAGGAAAAAATTGCTGTGAAAACAGCAATTTTTTCCTGTGCGTAATATCAGCAATGGAAAGTTTTTAGAGGTTCCCCGGATTTCCGGTCGCGGAAATCCGCGGACCGTCTTCGGCCCGGCCTTTCACAGTTCCGGCTGCCGCCACCACGATTACAGCCCCCTGTTACGCGTACAGGTTTGCCACCAGGCAGGAAAACCATCACAGCAATTAATTGCGTATAACCAATTTGAAGATTTTTAACCGCGAAGTCAAGGAAGTTTTCATTTAACTTCTTCTTTTGCTTCTTCGCCCTTGCCAGTTTTCGACTTCGCGGTAAATCTTTCTTTGCGGGATAGTATAATCATCTCCCGAAGTGTGGGACAGTTTTAGGCTTTTAAGACGGCGTAGTCCGGGACTACGCCGTGCGGGATCAGCGGATATTGTTCTGGCTGTTAATTTCTTTCTGGTTCGAGGACTCAACGCGGTCTATGGGCGTGGTGTACTTTACCGCGAGCGCCGTACCCGTATAGGTGTATTTTATCATCGAGCCGGTAAGCCAGTCAAAGGGCGTTGTCCTTTGTTCGGTCTGTACGTCGACACGCACGTTCACAATGTCATCCGCCCCTTTCTTTGCCGCTTCCGCGAACAGATCCGCGTAGGTTATACGCGAGCCGGTATGCTCCGAGGTAAAATGCAGGGGGCCGGTGGCAATCACTTCTTCCGATTTCAGGGTGATAATCCCCAGACTGTCAAAGTCCTTTACCGCCATGTCCACATACTCCGACCAGCCAACCCTGTTGGTGCTTACGTTTGTGGTCGAGCATGAGGCCAGCGCAAAGGCCGCGAGCGCAAGCGCGATAATTCCCGCTTTTTTCATAGAACTCTCCTTCAAAATTGTATGAATAATAAATCTTTCAATAAAGATCATATTTATAGCCTCCTCCCGCTACAGCCATTTTTTCCGAAGCGGAAAAACTGTCCCGTGCGTAACGGAAAATACCAAGAATGTGGTGGCGGCCAAAGACAAATCCTACGTCCGCGCCGCAGTATAAAAGGCCCAGGCCCCCTTTTTCCCCGCCGTAGTAGGAACCCAGGATAAGGGATGTTTCTATTACATCCGAGGCTTGTACGGTAAACTCCGCGAAAAGAGCTCCCGTACCGTTGGCGTCGGTCATACTTTCGCTGGCTCCCGACCAAGGGTTTCTTTCCGTCCGGCGGAAGGGCATGGAACCAGCTTCCATTCCCAGGGCGAAATACCGCGCAAACACTATATCAGCCGAAGCGACAAAGGCCCCCATATTTGAATGACCGTCGCTCGGCATGACGGCAAGCCCTCCCCAGCCGCCGGTACGCAGAAAGGGATGAGCCGAATCCGCAGGGTCGTCGTCCGCGGCGCCGATATACTGAGGCGGAATTTTCCGGGTGTCCGCTGTTTCCGTCTGGAAGTTATAGATGTAGCCGCCGCCTATCACCGTGAAGTCCTCAGTGTCACTGTCGTTGTAGGGACCCCTGCTGTATTCATAGAAAGACTGGCCCACGCGGAACATCGCGGCAAAATTATGATTGCCCCATTTCAACCGCAGATTCGCGCCGCCTTCAAAACCGCCCCCCGTATTGTGTCCGCCATAGTACAGGCCAGCAAGAAGGTCAAGCTGAAAATCCTGACCAAGCGGAAGAGTGAATTCTTCAAGGACGGAAACGATAAATTCTGTCGTGGTGACATCTTCGTTTTGATAGTAATAGCCGCCAAAGTAGCCGGTGGGATACATCGTTACTTTTTCCCATTCAAAAGCCATTCTGCCGGTTTCAAGCGCGAAGCCGAAATTTTCAGTTAGATGCAAATCCAGAAAGGCCAGCCCCGCGATGGGATACTTTTCCTCGCCCAGCTCTTCATTCTCGATAAAGTCGGTCTCAAGGTTTATTCCTCCCCACACGCCCGTGCTGATAAAGGGATAGGGCGCCTGGCTTTGCGCGTCCTCTATAAGCCGTTCCCGTTTGCGCCGGCTGTCCGCGAGGGTTTCGGGTTTTTCCGCTTCGTCGCTGAAAAGGTATCTGTAGCCTATGCCCTGCATGAGGGAATACTCGGAGGCATTGTGCCCGTTGCCGTAGTCGACGTAGGTGGCCGCCCGGAACATATAGTAGATATAATTCCTGTCCAGCCTGACTCCGGCGTTTACGCCCGATTCAAGCCCGATGCCTTTGGAGATGAATCGGCCTTTACTATTGTGGCCGCCGTAGTACAGGCCGGCCAGGAAGTCCAGTTCAAAGCCCTCCACAGGCTGGAGGATTAACTCGCCCAAAAGCGAGAATATGCCAAAATTCTCATACACATAATCATCCCAGCCGTACATATTCTGCTGGTCGTATCCGAAACGAAGCGTGCCCGCTTCCATAACAAGGCCAAAATATTCGGAAAAGCGGACTTCTCCCGTGAAAGCATAGACGTTGCTGAGGCTGCCTTCTTCATCCAGCGTACCTACTCCATACCAGGCTCCAGCGCCGAACACGGGATAGGTAAGGTCTTCCGTCGCCGGATCGGGCAGTTCCCGGTAGCCGCGATGCCGCAATTCCGTCAGTACCGGTTCATCCTCTTCGGAAA
>JAISAF010000453.1 GCA_031266855.1 Spirochaetales bacterium | reverse complement strand
CCATTATGGCATGGACGCCCGCAACCATGAAACGAAGATGGCTCAGTACCGCAAATTCCTGGAAAAGCAGGACAATTTGAAAAAAATTGCTTGACATTTATCATAGACGACTTCGCGGTAAATTCCAGGTCTAATATTCAAATTCGCGTTTTATTTGCGGGATCGGAACCCAGCGCAGGTAGATTCCCAGAAGTGATTCCCAGGTGAATTGCCGGGAGCCGTCGGGCATGGTGAGCATTTCCGGTTTACCTGTGTAGGTGAAGCTCAAGTCCCAGTCGTCCAGGTGATGGACAAACTCAAGGGAAATGGAAGAGAGTTTGAAATAGGATTCATATCTGTCGTCGGTTTTGAAGAAATTAAAGGACTTGATTAGGTCTTTGACAGGATCGCGGCGTTCGATGCCAACTTTGTCCGCATACGAGGGGATGTAGGTATAGGTCATATTGTTGCTTGACTGCGCGGAAAACTTTATGTCAATCATGCGGTAGACTGAGAAAGTCAGCGTGTAGCCAAAACTTAACGCGGATTCGGTAAAACGGATAAGGTCAACATTCCACGAGGAGGTAATGCCGAGGCCGAATTTAATGCGGTTTTTCCACAGTGGTTCGGATTCAAAGTTGTAGTTTATGCCCAAGCCCGCCTTGGAAGGAATAAATTCCTTTTCCGGTTCGATGATCCAGCCAGTGGCAGGTCCGTTAAAGGTATATGGTTGCGTATAACGCAGTTCATACGATGCCGTTAGAAAAAAAAGCTGGAGGTTGCTGACCAGGGAGTAATGCGTGTCTTCCTCGTAATCATACAGGTATGTTGCCCGGAGGGAAACCCTATCGGCTATTTTGAGCTGCTCGTCGATAGAGAATGGCTGGTTTACCCATTTATCTTCAACCTGCCGCGTCTGAAAAACCGCGGTACTGATGAGGGGGCCTGTTGTAAGTATCGAAGTCGCGGCAAAACTTTTATCCAGGGGGGGCAGAACATACGAGAGCTGTACGCGCGGGGTAAACGGCAGGGTTTCCACGGAAGCGTCCATGTTCAGGCTGTTTGCGGTAATGTACTCCTGCGTCGGTTTGAAATACTCATCCCGGTATTGCGGATCGGCTATAGTACCCGCGGGATCAAAGGTTTTGCGGTACAGAAGCGTTCCGATATTATAGCGGAAATTTGTTGACTTGAATAAATCGGTCTGGGCAAAAGGATAGGTTGTAAAATCAACGCCGTTCGTCAGGTTTAACGAAGAATACCTGTACGCCTGTAGGATAAGATTGTCCTTTTCTGTCTGGCTAAGCTCGTCATCATAAATATCAACGTTCTGGTACTGTGTGGCAAGGCTGGTGTTTCCCGACACTTGCAGAAGAGTTTCGTAAAAGCGGAATGAGTAGGAAAGCTGGAGCGCGTTTTGCAGGCTCGCCGTCGAATAGGCAAAGTCGTAACGCACGTCTTCCGCCATATTCCAGTCCCGCGAGTTTGTCCGCATCTGGTAGGTAATTCTGGGATTCAGGCTGTAGCCGATGGTGTACCCGAAGGGTGTGGGAAAAAGGGAAACCGCTATGTCCTTGCGGAGGTCCGGGAGCCGTAAGGGGTCTTCGGACTGCGTGTCGCTTTCCGCGGCCTGTTCTTCGTCCTCCCAGGGAGGACGTACCAAAGCGGGCGCTCCTTCTTCACTGGTGGAAGCGTCCGCGGTCCCGCCAGCGGCAGCCGGAGATTCGGGCTTGTTATCATCGGACGAAAAAAGAGTCCCTCCAATCTGGAAGGACAGTTCGGGGACCGTAACGGAATCGGGATAATAAAACCGCCGCGTCGGATCAACGTTGCGTGCGAAAAGCGGCAGGCTTCCCGACGGAGTCTCCTTATTCCTCCAGTCCATGGACACTAGAAAACGGGAGAGCGAAAAATTACTCAGGTACGGCGACAGGAAGGACACATCGGGGGAGTATCTTCCGTCAAGCTGCCAGCTCAAGCGGTCCTTGAGCGGTACGGTTTCGGTTTCCTCCTTATCCGTGAACCCGTCAAAAATCTTCGACCAGTCCATCTGTTCCGCCCGGTTGAAAAAATCCTCCTCAAGATAGGGATCGGAATACAGTTCCATGAGCAGATTAACATTAAGCCTGTCAAGAGAAAACGCGAGTTTCACCGAAGCGCCGTAGCGCCAGGGAACCTCCATAGTACCCAGCATGGAACGGTGCCAGTGCGTCTCAAGACTTCCGTCCGTGTTCTGGAAATGGGGAGTATAGGATCCCGCATAGCCCGGAATAGTTGTCGAGCTGTTTTCCTGGGAGTAAAGATTGCGGCTTCCGCCTATCCCCAGGTTAAATGACAGTGTATTCAGGCCGGGAAACATTCCGCTGATATCGCCGCCCAGCCCCACATAGGTACCCAGATTTGAATACACATCGAACATCGCTTTCAGGTAGGTGTTTTCACCTGTTCCCAGTGCCTCCTCGGTATCGTGCAGGAAAATGCCACGGGTTTCCTTGATCTTATCGTTATCGCCTTCATCGGCGACGTTCAGAAAAGCAAAAGGAAACGCGGTGTTTTTCCTGTTGCCGATGAAGTACGTTGTGGTCTGCATAAATGTCCCTTCGCGGGTACGTTGTCCGAAAACAGGATGGAAGATGACCTCGTCTCCGGGATAAAAGAAGAAGGGAAAATAAAAAACAGGAATATGCCCGACATTCAGGGTTGCCCCGCTTAAACCGAATTCCCCCTTGTCGAGTATCCATATCTTGTCGGCCTCTATCCTGTAGTTCGCGGGAATCCTGGGGGAAGAGGTAATCGTCGCGTTTTCCATGATAACAAAATCCGAGGAAGAGCGGGACACAAATTCCCCCTGGATACGGAAGGTCAGATCGGCCTCTTCCACGGTACGGTCGCGGAAGGTAGTACCATCAAAAAAATAGCCTTCCCAGGTATCAATATTCATGGTCAGGCTTTCGCCGGTAAAACTTTCGTCCCGTCCGCCGCCGGAAATACTGTACTCCACATGACCGTTTGCGCTCAAAAGTTTAAGGGTTTGATTATAAAGTATCGAATCGGCTTTGATGGTGTAGGTATGACCTTTTTTTTTGTCAGTCATTTTCATAAAAACACCGCCATCAAGCCGGACATAGTCTTCCTTGAATTCCTCCAGGGAAAAGTATTCTGTCCGCTGGGATCGCTCTATCGTTATTTCCGATGATTCATCCGCTATTGTCTGCGGCGGCTGCACGCCGTAATATTCGTACAAACGCCTTTCGAGGGTACTCCTGTCGCCCTGGGCCGAAAGTCCCAGCCTGGTACACCAGAGGGCCAGATCCGTAAAGGAGGAAGTTTTGATATCCATAGGAAGAACCTCTCTCTGCAAGGCGGAACCCCGCGGCTCCGGCGGGGGCGCTTCCTCCACGACATCCTCCTCTACAGAAGGAACATCTGTTTCTCCGGTATTCGTATCCTCAGTAGTAATATCCTCGTCCGCCGGGGCACCCTCCTGCGCCACGAGCCGCGGCACAGCAAGAACAAGCAAAACCGCAACCACAGACCCGGCAAACCCCAGCTTCAACGGAAGTCTCCTAAATCACTTCGCGCAGGAATTTTCCCGTATACGAACGGGGATTTTTCGCTATATCCCGCGGAAGGCCCTGGGCGATAATCTCCCCTCCCCCGCTCCCGCCCTCGGGGCCAAGATCGATAATCCAGTCGGCCTGCTTTATCACATCAAAGTTATGTTCAATCAACACCATAGTATTCCCGCGATCCACCAGTTTCTGCAAAACATCAAGCAGCACCTTCACATCCGCGAAATGCAGCCCCGTCGTTGGCTCATCAAGAATATAGAAAGTCCTGCCCGTACTTTTTTTCGATAATTCGAAAGCCAGCTTTATCCTCTGGGCTTCACCGCCGGAGAGAGTCAGCGCCGACTGGCCCAGCCGGATATAGCCCAGCCCCACAGAGTTAAGCGTCTGTAGTTTTGTGGCAATACGGGGAACAGCGCTGAAAAACGCCAATCCCTCCTCAATCGTCATTTCCAGTATATCATGGATGTTTTTCCCTTTATACCGTATATCAAGAGTCTCGTGGTTAAAACGCTTTCCCTTGCAAACCTCGCAGCTTACATACACATCCGGCAGGAAATGCATCTCGATCCGGATGGTTCCATCGCCGCGGCAGTTTTCGCACCTGCCTCCAGGCACATTGAAAGAAAAACGCCCCGAACGGTAGCCCCGCGCCTTTGATTCAGGAAGCGCCGCGAACAGGTCGCGGATAAACGTAAAAAAGCCCACATACGTAGCCGGATTTGAACGCGGCGTTCTTCCAATAGGATTTTGATCGATATTGATCACCTTATCCAGATTCTCACAGCCCTCAAGACCCGCGAATTTTCCCTCCTGCATCGCCGCGCCATTAAGGCGGTTGGACAAAGCGGGATACAGAATATCCGTTAAAAGCGAAGACTTTCCCGAACCAGACACTCCCGTTATAACGATAAACTTCCCCAAAGGAAAAGACACATCAAGATTTTTCAAGTTGTTTTCCGACGCGCCGCGGAGTTTCAGGAAAAGACCGTTTCCCTCCCTTTTCTCATCACGCGAATCAATCGTAATGGCCCTATTCAAAAACTGCCCGGTAAGGCTTTTCTTATTCGCGAGGATTTCCCGCAAAGTCCCCTTCGCCACCACATGCCCGCCATGAACACCCGCACCGGGACCAAGATCCACGATATAGTCGGCGCTCCGCAAAGTCTGCTCATCGTGCTCAACAACAATCAGGGTGTTTCCCGTATCCCTCAGATGTTTCAGCGTTTCAATAAGCCTCTGGTTATCCCGCTGGTGAAGGCCAATAGTAGGTTCGTCAAGGATATACAGCACACCCACAAGGGCGGAGCCGATCTGGGTCGCAAGCCGGATACGCTGGGCCTCTCCGCCGGAAAGCGTCGAAGCCTTGCGTTCAAGAGTAAGGTACTCCAAACCCACATCTTTCAGAAATGAAAGCCTGCCCTGAATCTCTTTCAGTATCTGCCTGGCTATCAGCCTCTGCGTTTGCGAAAATTTCAAGCCCTCAAAAAAATGCAGCGCCTCTCCCACGGAAAGACAGGACAGCTCAAAAATATTCTTTCCCCCGACAGTTACCGCAAGACTTTCCTTCTTTAAACGTTTTCCCCCGCATTCGCCGCAGGGCCTTTGCGACATAAAACGCTCCAGCCATTCCTTAACACCCTCCGAAGATGTCTCCAGATACCTGCGGCGCAAATCCTCCAGAATGCCGGGAAACGCCGCGCTGTATTCGAACCTGCCCGTACCTTCCTTGTTCGTATAGGAAACAGGCAGCTTTTCCTTCGTGCCATACAGGATGGCGCTGTATACCTTCGCCGGCAGCTTTCCAAGAGGCGTATCAAGACTGAAATTCAAATGCTTCGCCAGTGAACGGAACCGGCTCCTGTACCACTGCGCCTCAGGATTATAAGCGGCGATGCCACCCTCGTTAAAAGACAAATCCTTATTCGGAATAAGCAAATCAGGATCAAACTCAAGCGTTATTCCAAGACCACAGCAGGCGGGGCAGGCGCCATAAGGATTGTTAAACGAAAAAAGCCTCGGCTGAAGCTCCGGCAGGCTGATACCGCAGTCAGGACAGGCGTTTTTACTGGAAAAAAACTCCTCCCCGCCGCCGGAATCCCCCACGCGCACAACAACGACAGTACCACCCGAAGTATCCAAAGCAGTCTCCACCGATTCAGCAATCCGCCCCCTGTTGTCCTCCCCCACGCTCAACCTGTCCACAACAATCTCAATCCGGTGCTTCTTATTCCTGTCAAGGCGCGGCTCCTGGGAACCTGCCTGGGAACCTTCCCCCAGGCTGACTACTTCCCCATCAACGCGCGCCCTCACAAAACCCGCCTTCGCCGCGTCGGCGAGGATTTTCGCATGTTCCCCCTTTTTACCCTGAACAACAGGAGCCAGAATCATAATACGCGAACCGGCAGGATACGAAAGAACAGCATCGATAATCTGATCAACGGACTGCTCACGAACTGGTTTCCCGCACAGCGGACAGTGCGCCGTACCCAGCCGGGCAAATAAAAGACGCAAATAATCGTAAATCTCCGTAACAGTTCCCACCGTCGAACGCGGATTGCGGTGAGTCGTCTTCTGCTCAATGGAAATCGCGGGCGAAAGCCCGCCGATATAATCCACATCGGGCTTTTCCAGCCTGTCCAGAAACTGCCGCGCGTAAGAAGAAAGAGACTCCACATAACGCCGCTGCCCCTCCGCGAAAATTGTATCAAACGCAAGAGAGGATTTGCCCGAACCACTTAAACCCGAAATAACAATAAGCCTGTCACGCGGAAGCTCCAAATCGATATTCTTCAAATTGTGCTCCCGCGCGCCCCTGATAATAATTTTGTCCATGTTGTTTCTTAATATGTTATAAGAGGTTCGCTGCGAGGCGCAATAAGCTGATTGCGGCTCTGAGTCTTCCAGAGGCCCGCGCCATACCGCGCCACAAGCTCCCAAATAAGGCGGGCCTCCCGCGTAACGCCCCGCGCGTACATCCCCGCAGCCAAAAAATACAAACTCTGATAAAAATCACTACGCACAAGAAAATCCCGTAATTCAGAATGCCTCTGAACCCTCTCCAGCGTGTCGCCCAGAGTCGTAAACGTGTAATCAGGATCAGCGCTCTTTAACTCATCAGCAAGCGCCGACACCACAGCCAGATTCGCGAAAGCCAGATGCAGCAGCCCCTGCATCTCCCGCCCGGTTCTACAGTAAAAAGCGCCCAAATCCCGATGCGCCTCCTGCGCAAAATCAAAAGGCACACGATAAAGAACCGCAAGCGCGTCAAACCCCTGCCCCAGCAGCGTCGAAATATAGGAATCCCGCATACGGGCATAACGCGGCTCCGTATACAAACCCTGCCCCTGCGCGATCTCCATCAAAACATCCTCGTATCTCTTATAATTCTTCCGCTGATAATACAGATTCGCGAGCCTGTAACGCACAACATATATATCATCAGGAATCCCAAAACCGCCCCTCTCCAGCGCCGCCAAATAGTAACCCTGCGCCAAATCCGCCTCCCCCTCCTGCTCGTAAATACGCGCACGAAGATGAAGAGCGTCCGCGCTTTCCCCATAGACCTCTCCAAGCTCCTTAAGCCGCCTCACCGCCTCGCCAAAATTATCCGCGCGAAAAGCCTCAAGGCTCCTCTGATATAAAAACCACTCAGGCGCGACCGGCCCCTCCTCGGCAAAAAGCGGAACCACGCAAAGAAAAAAAACAAACCCGCGCAGCGCCCCGCATATCCATCTACTCATCACAATTTGTCCCATAACCTTCCATATCATAAAATCACCTATAGTTTATCACAGTCGCACGAAAAAAAAAAGTCAGGAAAGCGGCTGCCATCAGGCGCGTTTTTTGCCCGTGAAATTCACGGGCAAAAAACCGGGCTTTCCGCTCCAAGTCCTCGGAAGCGCCAATGCGCTTCCTGTGGGCTTTCCGCTACAATCCCTCGCGCGCGCACCAGCGGCAACGTGAGAACAAATTTACCGCAAAGTCGCGGAAGTCAAATAAGTATAAGAAATGACGATTTGGTGCCAGGCACCTTTTTCGATAGCACATTATAAAATATGGCGCTATTCCGTGAAACGTAAAAACGTGCCAGGCACAACATCATAAACTTAAGGGGAAGATAAAGGGGGGTAAAACAGGATACC
>JAISAF010000445.1 GCA_031266855.1 Spirochaetales bacterium | reverse complement strand
GCTCTGCCTGCGCCGGGTTAGAAGCAAGCGTCCACACTTGCGGTTTTGGAACCAGCCCGTCTGTTTGAACTAAAAAAGTATCTGGCACTTTTTTCCCAAAATTTGGCGCCTGTCACCCTTTTTCCCCTTCTTTCTTGTGCTTCTTCGCCCTTGCCAGTTTTCGACTTCGCGGTAATTTTTTTTGCTTATTATAAACTGATAAAACCACCGGCCATGCCGGTGAGACTTGAAAAGGCTATGCCGTGCCCGGCGTGATTCGAACGATAAAATAAAATAATGTACTCCTGAGGAAGCCCCTGAGAAGGCAAAAACAGGAGTACAAATGAAAGAATAGCAAAGTTTAGCACATACCAGGTGGGAATGTAAGGTATAGGTTTACTGTGTCAGTGCAGTAGGACTGGATAAAAAACAAATCCGGGAGTACATACGAAACCAGGAGAAATTAAAGGCTGGTGAGCAGGGTTATCTGAATTCTTAGCCCCCTTTAAGGGGGCTTCCTCAAGCCACCGGCTATGCCGGTGGTCTTTGACTACGGGCCTATTCTTTTTCGATTGTCCTGATTGGTATTTCGTACTGCGTTACCGGCGTATCCGCTGTCTTTTTGATGTTAAACGCAACATTGATACCAGCGTTATTCAAATATGCCCGTGGCGGAACTCCCAGTATCTTCTTAAAAAGCCTGCTGAAATAATGAACAGTCTCAAAACCCAGCTTGCTGGAAATCTGGGTAATATTCAAATTAGTGGAAAATATAAGCTCCTTCGCCATCTCAATCTTTTTCGTGTTAATATAGCGGTTTGGAGAACAACCGACACATTCCTTAAAAATAGTCGAAAAGTAATTTTCACAGTATCCGCAGATCCCCGCAAGCTGCGATACCCGCACATTGCGGCTGATATTCCTGTCAATATAATCAAGCGCCATGCGGATATTTCCCTTGTGAACATCATGCGGGACATTAAACGAATGCCCCCTGGCGCCGCCAGCTCTTCTCATGTATACGCCCTCGCGCCGCCTGCGCAGAATACGATACACAAGTTCCAGTATATGAATATTAATGATATGCTCCGACATTTCCCGCTCCATAATGGCCTCGTTAAAAATGTCCTTCAAAAGCGTATCCTCGTAATTATCGACATGCTCAATACAATACCCGATATTCGACAGAACCCGCGACAGTTCCAGACCCGCGGTAAACTTATAATCAAAGGAATTAAACTCATCTATCCCGTAAATAGCATGCGTAACATTAGGCGGAATCATAAACAGCATTCCCTTTCCCGCACGAAAGGAAGTATCCCCTATTATAATCTCCGCGATTCCATTCAGCGCGTAAATATAATGAAAAAACCTGTGAACATGAGGCTCAATAAACATGTTCGCGCCCTTTTTTTCCTTTACGATACGATGAACGGTTATATCATACTGCACTTGTTTTCGTCCCTTAAAAAGTCAGTATAGCGTTTTGAAGGTTTCTCGTACAGCCATGTGATGCAGCCGCATCGCCGCGGATAGCGGTGGTCAGGGCAATTAAGCCCAAGCGTACACCATTTTAATTAATAGAGCTGTTCGGAAACCGCGGTTTCCGAGCAGCTTCGGATATAAAAAGGACGGAATTTGCCGCCCTTTTGCGGCAAATTTTATAGAATTGTGAGAGAATAGGAAAGTTATCGGATAAGTCTGATTTTTGTGAATCGCTAAAAATTCCCCGGTCGCTGGTATTATAGCCTCCCTCGCGGGCCGGAACATGGTTCCGGCCCGTGGAAGGAGAACCTAAAAAAACAATCCCGCCTCCTCCGGCTTCAAGCCGCGTCCGCGGGCCGGAGTTTTTTCTCCCACAGTGATTTTACGAAATACATGATAATTATGATGGCGCCTCCGAACAGGCCGATAACCGTCGTAATATCTTCCGGGATAATCGTCAGAATAGCCATAAGAATCAAAAGCCCCCGGATAATTCTGCTGTGAATAATAGTAAAACAGTATGAAGACATGCCCGCGGCAAGAAAAACAATTCCCAATGCCATAACAGACGACCAGATTATAATCTCGCTTACCGTTCCCATCAAAAGCAGACCCGAATGAAACACAAAGACATAGGGAGTCAGGAAAACAACAAAAGCATAGGAAAAAGCCGTCCAGCCGGTTTTCCACGAATTAGCCTGTGCTATTCCCGCGGCGGTAAAGGAAGCAAGGCATACAGGAGGAGTAATCTGCGCAATAACTCCAAAATAAAAAACAAACATATTCGCGGGAAACGCGGGAATGCCCAGCTTTATAATCGTCGGACAAAATAGAATATTTGAAATTAAATACGCGGCAACGGTTGGAAGCGCCATACCAAGCAGAAGGCAGCCGAGCATCGCGATACAAAGCGCGACCGCTATGTTGGATCCCCCGACGCTGGCAATAATAGTGGTAAGTTTATTCGCGGCTCCTGAGCGGATGACAATACCTATCATAATACCACAGGCGGCTGTAGGAATCGCTATCCCAGCGGCCTGGCGTACCCCGTCGAGAAGCGCGTCAAGAAGCTTTTTGGGAGAAAGCCGTGTCTGTTTGGAAACAGCGCTGGTAATAATGGAAGTCGCGATGCCAAAAACAGCGGACCGCGTTAGTGAATATCCTAAAAAAATCATGGCAACAACTACAAAAATCGGCAATAAGCGGTAAAAACGGGGGAAAATTGGCGATGAAGTATATTTCATTTCCTTGGTGTTTTTCTTCATCTTTTCCCGCTTCGCGAGAAAATGCACCAGCATAAAAATCGAAAAATAATACCCCAGGGCCGGAATAAGCGCGCCCAAAGCGACAGTAGTGTAGGGAATACCCAGCATTTCGGCCATAATAAACGCGCCGACACCCATAATAGGCGGCATAATCTGGCCGCCTGTGGAAGCCACAGCCTCCACCGCCCCGGCCTGCTCCGGCGTGTAACCTGCCTTCTTCATAAGCGGAATGGTAAGCACTCCGGTTGTGGTGACGTTCGCGACCGCGCTCCCGCTAATCATGCCCATAAGACCGCTGGAAACAACAGCCGCCTTCGCGGGGCCTCCGGCTGTTTTGTCACTTAACTTCATGCCCAGATCGATCAAAACATTACCGCCCCCACAGGTAGCGAAAAACGCGCCGAACAGCAGGAAGTAGAACAGGGAATTCGCCGAAGTTGTAAGCGGCGCGCCAAAAATACCATCCGGCGTCAGCGTGAGCATTTCAAAAAACTGTTTCAGCGACATACCGCTGAACCGCAGCGGCCCGGAAATGAATTGACCAAAAAAAGCGTAAGCGATAAAACATAGAATAAAAATAAAAAGGTTTAACCCCAAAGTCCTGCGTACAGCTTCCAGAAGAATAATCAAAAGACCCGCTGAGCAGAAAATATCAACCGGGCGCATGGGATCAACCATCATGATACGAAACAGGACTGTTTGCTGCTCGGTAATAAAGTACCATGCAACAAAAACAGCCATTGCGGCAAACATAAAATCGGGAATCCACAAACTTTTTTTATGACATGTATCCGCAAGCGGCTTGAGCAGACAGGTAACGACAAGCGCGAATGCCAAATGAATCGGATTTGTAAGGGTAGGGGGGAAGGGGCGGATTAATCCGATGTAAAGCTGAAACAGTGTAAAGCCTACCGCTATGACTGCCAGCGCGCAGTACCGCCATTTTTCCATACCAGGTTTTGCCACAGGCTGCTCGTCTTCCGGAGTCTGGGTTTGCGCCTTTTCTATCATTTTCTTGAAAAGCATTTCTCACCTCATATCAACACGCCTGGCACATGAACAGGTCATGGCACACGGTCGTTATTCAAACATAAGATCGTTTTAAGAGTCTGTTCAATATTTGGAAAAACCTTGGGTGCGTATAAGGGCTTCCGGGGGCGCGGGTAGCGCCCGCTACAATCCATACATAGCGAAAAGCCA
>JAISAF010000421.1 GCA_031266855.1 Spirochaetales bacterium | reverse complement strand
CAGGGCTTTAGCAGGAATTTCAAATCCGGCGTAACTTCAATTCTGAATTTTCTCAGTCTCCTGAGCGTGGCCCTGTTTTTTATGAATCTCCTTCCGATACCGGCTCTGGATGGCGGCCTTATTCTTCTGTTTTTAATTGAGGGCCTTCGCGGCAGGGCGCTTGCCCCGCGTTTTATTTACCGCTACCAGTTCGTGGGCATCTTTTTTATTTTGCTTTTAATTATACTTTCTACCATGAGTGATGTATTTTATTTTTTCAGGAAATGAGGTTTTCCGGCAGCCAGTGATCCGTACAAAAACCCTGGGCGCGCAAGAAGGGGGGCTGCTCGTTCATGCATCCTGGCTGGTCGCGAATTTGCGAATGCAAATTCGCGACCACCGCTGGTGCGCGCGCAATGGATTGAAGCGAAAATCCCACAGGATTTGCATAAGCAAATCCGAGGAATTGGAGCGGAAAGCCCGGTTTTTGGCGCGGAGCGCCAAAAATGCGCCCGAAGACGGTCGCTTTCCGGTGTGAATGTTTTTCCTGATTTTGGAGGATAGTTTTTTGAAACTGAGAATTGCCGCATATATGGCGCTGATTCTTTTCCTAGTAATTAATCTTTGTTCCACGGTTTCGGCGTTTTCGCAGGAACAGCCGCGGTTCCCCGATTCCGGCCATATCGGGCCGGTTCTGTCCCTGGCCTGGGACAGCCAGTCCGGTTATCTTTTTTCATCGGGCCAGGATGGAACCCTTCGCGTCTGGCAGACAGCCCCATTCCGGCTTGTCAGGAAATTCCAAATTTCCTCCCTTCCCCTGCGGAAAATTGATATAAGTCCCATGACAAAGGAAGCGGCCCTGCTCCAGTCCGACGGTATAGGCGCCCATACCCTGAAAGTCATTAACTGGGAAACCGGCAAAATAAACTTTTCACAAAGCCTTTCCGAAATTCCGCTTACGCTGAGGTTCTCTCCAAAGGGAACTTTTGTTGCCCTCAGCAGAACCGGCTGGAAAAGCCTTGCTTTCTATAATGCCAAAGACGGCAGGGCGCTGCCCTATATGCGGGAAGGGTTCGGAATTGTTTCCTTTTTTATTGTATCCGATAGCGAGAATACCCTCCTCTCCTATACGCCTTCGTCCGGGAACTTTACCTACTGGGAGATGAAAACAGGCCGGCAGAAGGAGACCGTGCGCTCCGCCGTTGAACTGGAAAATCTGTGTCTTTATAGTCAGCGCTATGCCCTTGCCACACGGGGCGGCGAACTTCTTATGATGGATATCGTAACAGGCATGGCGGCCGCGGTGGTACAGGCGCAGAATATATCAAAAATTATTACTGGCCCTGATGGCAGAATTATAAGCCTGTCCGCCGTGGAAGGGAAAACGCTTCTCCAGAACTGGATGTTTATAGCTCCGGCGGGCGGCAGTCCGGGCATACTGTCGCGAACCGGGGAGGCGGTTTCCCTGCCGCCGGAAATCCCGGACGCCGTCCTGACCCGCGATTCGGGGTACTTTGCCCTGGGGGATGGCGCCATTGGCTGCATGCCCGGCGGAATGAAGCAGATAGAACGGGAAGGGCTTTCCCAGATCACCGCGATAACGGATATTCTTGCCCTTGAAGGCAGGATATATGCCCTGAGCGCGGAGAAAATCTACACTTTTTCTTCCGACCTGTTTCGCCAGGACACATCCGGCGTACCTGCCCCGTCATTTTTCACTTCCTCCCTGGAAGATAATCCCCTGCGGGCTGCCGCGGGTATTGTAAAGGGGGCTGGGGGAGAAATTTTCCTTTACCGGAAGGAAGAGGGAACGCGGGGCCAAATTGTCCGTTTTGATATGGAAACCCGCAAAGTCCTGGCTGAGTTTTCACAGTTTTCCTTTCCCCTGGTATCGGTTCAGGAAATGGATGGGTATCTTTTCGCGCTTGAGAAAAACGGCAATCTGAAAAAAATCGATTCACTGGCAATGCAGAGTGTTTATGAGTATCCCGCGTGGAATATCCAGACATTTGCCCCGGTGGACAAAAAAATCTTCTGGGCGGGGAAAAATAAAACCGATCAGTATGCCTCTCCCCTTGTTATGATAAATACCGAAACAGGGGAAACCGTTCCGGTACGCACGCAAAGCTCCCTGCTTCTTGTCCATGATATTATATACGATGTTCCCCGCGGGAAAATCTACTATCTTGGCCTTTCACAGGCCGCGGGCGGGAAAACCGAAACGCGAGTTTTTTCCGCAAACGATCCGTTGAAACCGGAAAGTTCGCCATCCTTCGCATACTCCGCGGCTGGCATAAATCCTGTTATTCATATCGACACAGGTTCCCAGTTCGCGGTTTACACAACCCAGGGAGGCGTCTCCATCCGCAAATGGTCCGGATCCCGGTGGTCGGATTTTGAGTCAAACAACTGCCTGCCGGCAGCCATACATGATTACGGGAAACTTCTTTTCGCGATTAATACGGACGGTTCGGTTTCCGCGTGGGAAAAGTCCACAGGGAAACTCATTGGAACGGTCTGCCTCGGAAAAGACGGAAACTGGATTGCGCGGGACGCCGCGGGAACAGTTTTTACAGAACGTGAGACGGGTTTGCCTTAACCTTCAAAATAGCCGCGGCAACCGCTTTTCTTACATCGTCCGCGTAGGGCGTACTTTTCGCGTTTTCGGCATACATAGTGCCCATAAGCGATACGCGGTATAAAGGCATCAGCGAGTTCAAGGCAAAGGCGGCAATATCCAGAATACAGTCGGCGCAGCGGCAGTTATCCTGATTTTTTTTCAGCCCCAACTGCCGTTCCATTTCGTCAATAACCAGATTTTCACTTTCGTTTACCAGATTTTCAAAATTATAGTCATTTCTCAGTCCCATACAAGGCTCCTCTTCCCGGTTCTTTTCTTTATGCTTTATTTATCGGCTTTTTCAGCACAGGATTCAAACCGCATACAGGACCTAATGAAACTTAAAGCGACGGGGCCGGTCGGCCCGTTGCGCTGTTTTACTATATCAAGTTTCAGCTTTTCCACAGGCGAATATTCCCTCACCTCTTCTTCCCCCCCGCCGTTTTTCTTGAATGGTTTTCGTTCCCGGTCAAGAATCATAACAACATCCGCGTCCTGCTCGATAGAGCCGGATCCGCGCAAATCCGCCATTGAAGGCCCGCCCGCCTGCTTTTCCACCTGCCGTCCAAGCTGGCTCATAGCCACAATGGGTATGTCGAGTTCCCGCGCGAGGCCCTTGAGGGACATACTGATATCGGAATACTGCTGCCACTGCGGGATATCCTTGTTTTCCGCCTGGATAAGACCGATGTAATCAATAAAGATTATCTCCACGTTTTTCTGCTTGTGCATCCTTCTGGCCTCGGCGCGCAGGTCAAGAAGCTCCATATTCGGCGTATCACTGATATACAAAGGAGCCTCATAAATACGCCCGGCCGCGTTTGACAAACTGTTGAAATCCATTGGCTGTAGCATTCCCGTACGGATACTGTGTGAATTCACGCGCGCCTCGCTGGCAAGGACCCTCTGCATAATGGCCATTCTGTTCATTTCAAGGCTGAAAAACCCGGCGGCATGCCCCTCGTGTCCCTTTTTTGAGATACCGGCTATGTTCGCCGCCATGCACAGGGCAAGGGAAGTCTTTCCGACTGAGGGACGGGCGCCGATAATGATAAGTTCCGACTTCTGAAAACCGGACAAAAGATTGTCGACATCAGGATATCCGCAGGGTATGCCGGTATAGGCCCCTTGAGTCCGGTAAAAATTTTCAATACGGGAAATTGCCTCCGTAACAAGACTGCCCGCGTGAACATATCCGGTAGCGTGCCGGGCGTTCGCTATCGCGAGGATCCCCTTTTCCGCCTCGTCAATAATTAATCCGAGATCTTTTGTATCGTTATATGCCTGAGCGCTGATCTCCGCGGAGGTACGCAGAAGAATCCGGCGCACGCTCGCTTCCTCGACAATCTTAGCGTAATACACGGCATTCGCGGAACTCGGCACCCCCGTCGTAAGGGAGGCAAGATAGGCGATATCTATTTTATCCAGCTCGCCGGAGGCCCGCATCTCGTCCTTGAGCGTAATGAAATCAATGGAATCATGACGGTTTGAAAGCCGTAAAATCGCGCTGTAAATTATCCTGTTGTAAGTCTTGTAGAAATCCTCTTCCCGCAGGATATTGAAAACTTCCGTAACGATTTCAGAATCAGTATTAAGAAGTACGGCGCCCAGAACGGCTTTCTCCGCTTCGTCGTTGTGAGGAGGAACGCCATCCTTTAACTGGCTGTCCGTCTGCTGGCGGACAGGCCAAATACCCTGGGAGGAGACTGCCATGTACACCTCCGAATCAGGTTTCGGTCCGCGCCGGGCTATCCGCCGCCGGAGTGTCCTGAGCCGGACTATCCGCCGCCGGACTGTCCCGCACCGGGCTGCCCTCCGCCACTGGAGCTTCCGCCTCCTGAACCACCGCAGCGGCGGCAGGAGCGGGAGCGGGGGTCTGCGCGGCAGGTTCCTCTTTGGGATTTACGGCAACATTCAAAAGGGCCTCCTCGTTTTCATACAGGCGGACCTTTATCCTGTAATTGCCCTGGGTCTTGATTGTATGACCAGGCACTTCCACCCGTTTACGCTCAATAATAATCCCCGATTTGCCCAGCTCATCCGCGATTGCCGCGCCCGTAACCGAACCAAACAGTTTGCCATTATCGCCCATAGGCATGATGATCTTCAAGGTAAGCGCCTCAATCCGTTCCTTCAGCCCAAGGGCCGCCGTGCGCTTTTCCTCCTTCTTTTTGTCGATGACAGCCCTGCGGCCCTCAATTATCGCAAGATTTCCCTTATTATAGGAAACCACGAATTTGCGAGGCAAAAGATAATTACGCGCGTAGCCGCGGGCTACTTCCTTTACATCCCCTTCCTCACCAAGATTCTTTACATCCGTTACAAGAATTACCTTCGTATTCATAGGATTAACTCCTTAGTTTGTTTCTGTAGCTTATCCAAAGCTCCGATACCCCCAGGATCGAAACTCCAGCCATAATACCCAAAATAAAAACAATTCCAGCCGAAAAAACCAGGGTAAAACACAAAACCATCGCAATCAGCTTAAAACCCCTAGGTACGGCCTCCGTGCGGACCTTTATGATTCCAATCCCCTGGCACATATATAAAAACGAAACCAGAAGCGCCGTATTCCAGCCCGCCACGCCGATTATCCCCAAATCCCGGAAAAGCGCGGTAAACACCACCGCCCAGGACACAAGAAAAACATACACCGCCCTGTCCGGCATACGGAAAGTCCTGTATGACGGAAACTCCCCCGTTTCCCCCTTCATACGCATTGCCATCTTTACCCCAATAACCCAGTTCGCCGACAGCGTACAGCAGTATCCCAGCAAAAAGGTATTCAAAAAAACCTCGCGGGACATCCTGACAAGGTCTTCGGTACTCACAACAGGAAACAGCCCCGGCCCGCCGCCGCGGTTATCCTGCACAGCCTTCAATACGGCATCAACCTGGGCATGAAGCATCATATCAAGTTCGCTGCTAGTCAAAAGAAGATAAAGCAGCGGAACATACACAAGAGCGGCAGTAAAAACAGCAAACACAAGCCGCTGCCAGATTCGCAGCTTTCCAAACCGCGGACATTCCAGAATCACAAGCCCAATCAAAAAAGATACAGGCACAACCAGGGCTATGCCCAGCAGTTCCCCGCGCACAGAAGCAGAAACGGAAGAAGTCCAAATCCGGAAAATCTTCATAGCCGCAATCCCGGCAGCCGTAATTCCGCAGCCGTACAAACCCGCAGAAAAACCCCGCCGCCTGTATAAAACAGTCAGCGGTATACCAAAGATCACAAAATAAGCGCTCAATTCATAAAAAATCACCGCCCCCGCTGAAAAAAGCAGCATTTCACCAGCAGCGGAATATTTCCCGGAATTTATCATCTCCCTTATGCTATTTTTCCACAAAAGGCATCAGAGCAAGCCGCCGGGCCTTTTTTATCTCCACTGTCAAAACCCGCTGATGTTTGGCGCAGGTTCCCGTAATGCGCCGCGGAAGGATCTTGCCCCTGTCGGTGGTAAAACGGCGAAGGACTTCAGGCGCCTTATAATCGGCCTTCACCTTCTGGGTACAGAACCTGCATACCTTCTTTTTGAAAAAAACCTTGCCGCCCCGCCCCTGAGGCGAGGACATTCTGGGCCCCCGGCTTCTCTCGCTCCCCCGCTCCTCATCGTAATCCTGAGATCCGGCGACCTCCGGCTCTTCTGTAGTAGTAGTATTATTTTCATTTTCAATAAACGCGTCACTCATATTTTCCTCCAAATCCACAAATCATCAGGCTTATCCGGTAACCTTCGGTTTCCTCACAAGTCCTGTGGAATCCGCCGCGGAATGGCGGCAAATTCCGTCTTTTTTACTCATTTTTACATCGAAGCTATTCAA
>JAISAF010000418.1 GCA_031266855.1 Spirochaetales bacterium | reverse complement strand
GCCTGTGGTCTGCCGGAGATTCCGGGGGTTCTTCCTTTGGCGGAGATACCGGATGATTTCGGGAAGCCCCTGGAGGGGAAAAAGCTGGGGATTTTTTTTCATCAAAATCCTCTTGCAATAAGCTCTCTGCATGGGTATCTTTCTTCTATCCCTGATGAAATCGCTCTCGTCATCGGCCCTGAGGGCGGGTTTTCCGATGAAGAGACCGGGTTCCTCATGCAATCGGGTTTTGTTCCCGCTTACCTGGGGCACAGGGTGTTGCGTACGGAAACCGCGCCGGTTTTTGCCGCGGCGGCGGTACGGATAATTTTACTGGAAAGGGAGAGGTGGAATCTCGCGTATGGAACCTGAACGTATTGGACTAACGGGAGTCCCCGTGCATGATCTTCGGGATGAGGCTTTCGAAGATACTGTTTACACTTTAACTGAGAGCGGGAACGTACATCAGATTATTTTTCTTTCTCTGTGGGATCTTATGCGGGCGCGCAGAAACAGGGAATTCCTGCGCTGTGTGGAGCAATCCGCCCTTGTTATTCCTACTTCACCAGGTATTCTCCGGGGCGCCGGATTCCTGAAAAAGACTGTCCCGCGGCGCTATATGCCTTTTGATTTTTTAATCCGGTTCCTCGCGACCCTTGAGGCGCGCGGCCGTTCACTCTACCTTTTGGGATGTAAACCCAATGAGCTGCGCAATATCGAACAAAACCTGAAACAAACCTTCCCCGGCCTGAAAATCGTTGGCCGTTATACCGGCTATTATCCAAAAGCCAAAGACGCGGATATACGAACCGCTATAAAAAAAGCTTCTCCGCACTGCGTGCTTATCGGCTCCGGCGTCAGGGGAAAGGAAAAATGGATTTTCCGCCATAAAAAAGATTTCAATTCGGGAGTATTTCTATGGACTCCCGCCTCAATGGATATTATTTCCGGGAAAAGACATAAAGTATCACGGCAGGTATTTCAAAAAGGCTGGGATTTTTTCCCCGAACTTATCCGGCATCCCTGGCGGATTTTTCGCGGCATTATATATCTGTACTATGGGCTGCTTCTTATAGTGTACCGGATCAGAAAACTCTAATAATGTGGAATATACTTCTTGTGGATGCCGATCCGAAAGTTCATGCCCGCGCCAAACTGATGCTGCCACCGGATTTTTCTTTTTCCTCCTGTTATACGGGAATAGAGGCGCTTGAAACCCTGAATCAGAAGAAACCGGATCTGATCTTCTGCGAGATTAGCCTGCCGGACATGAACGGGCTTGATATTCTGCGAAGCGGCGCGTTTCAAGCCATGCAGCCAGCCTTTATCGCCATTTCCCGATCCGGCAATACGCACCTCATTGTGGACGCCGTCAAGGCCGGAGCGGATGATTACCTTGTAAAACCCTGCAAAGCCCGTGATGTTCTGGCAACCATACGCAAATACCTGAACCTGAACGGAGCGCTGTATCCATGGAAAACCCCGCGGGCCGCGGTTCACGCCGCGCGGCTGCTTGCCGGTGAATCCCCCGCCATGAAAAATCTCCGCCGTCAGATACGCGCCTACGCGGACACAGGCAGCACCATCCTTATTACCGGCGAAAGCGGAACCGGCAAAGACCTAGTGGCGCGGGAACTGCATACCCTTTCACCACGATCATCGGGGCCTTTTTACGCAGTCAACTGCGGCGCGCTGCCGGAAACCCTTTTCGAATCGGAAATGTTTGGAAGCGAAAAAGGCGCCTATACGGACGCCGTCGCGCGCTCAGGTTTTTTTGAAGACGCCAACGGAGGAACCCTTTTTCTGGACGAAGTTGGCGAGCTTTCCGCCCCGCTCCAGGTAAAGCTGCTGCGGGCTTTGGAAGACAGGCAGGTAGTCCACCTGGGATCCCACCGGCCCATAGCCGTGGATATAAGGATTATCGCCGCGACAAACCGGGATATTTACGCCGATGTCGCATCCAACCGCTTCCGCGGCGACTTGTTTTACCGCCTTAACGTACTGCGCATACGCACGCCTTCCCTGAGAGATCGCAAGGAAGACATACCCCTTTTCTGCTATACCTTTTTGCGCGAATTCCATACCAGGCAAATGGCCTTCTCCAGAGGAAACCGCAAACCCGGTACACCGCCAAAATTTTTTTGCGCCGACGCCCTCAAAAAACTCACCACACATTCCTGGCCAGGCAACATCCGCGAATTAAAAAACGTTGTACAGCGCGCCTTCTTCCTGTGCGAAGACAGCAGAATCGGCCCCGAATACATTGAACTTGAAGAATCCGTAAACCGCAAAAGTTCCTGACCCGCGACCACGGGCAACCCGGAAAAAGTTTTCCCAAACTTCCCTTACGGAACCACGCGGATATAATGGGCAAGAATAACGGCGTAGTTTTTACCATCCGCCTCGCTCGTATATACGCTGTCAATGGAACCAGCCACAAGAATACGTGCATTCCGGCTTATAGCGTCCTGGCCCCCCTCATCAGTATCCACAGCTATCCTGCGGGCGAACTCCGGCCCCATAACATACACAAAAACCCGGAATACCGAAATACTCTGCGTCCCCTCCCATTCGCCACCCGCGACCTCGATCTCCGCCAGGAAGTCCCCAGGTTCCGCATTCAGAACAAGAATACCGTTTACCGCCCCCTCAAAAATCACGACCCGCTCATGGCCGCGCGGATCAAAACCAGGAGTCTGAACAGCCCGGCTGATCCCTTTCAAATCCAGGGAAAAATCAACGATCCTGTCAAAATCCTTTTTTTCAAGAGAAGAAAGAACACTCAGCGCAATACCCGAAAACACCAGGGCAAAAATGAGCTTTTTCATACAGAACTACAGTATGCCGGATCGCCGCTGAAAAGACAAGAGAGCATCTTCCGGGCGCGTTTTTTTGCCCGCCATAAGCGGGCAAAAAAACCGGGCTTTCCGCTGCAAGTCCTCGGAAGCGCCGATGCGCTTCCTGTGGGCTTTCCGCTCCAATCCCGCGCGCGGCCTGGTTACAAGCCCGCTCGGCGTAGGCTCTGCCTACGCCGGATTAGAAGCAAGCGTCCACGCTTGCGGGGCTGGTTCCAGGTTATAAGCGTAACAGCCGTCTGTTAGCGTGGTGGCGGTGAGCCGGTTGGTGATAAAGACGTGTACAGCGCTACGCGCTGTGCAGGGCAATTTTTCCCCAGCAAAATTGCGACCGACTGGTTGTACGCGCATAATTGCTGAACAGCAATTATGCGCTTCCGGAATTGCCTCACGGCAATTCCGGAAGCTGGTTCTGAGCTGCCACTCAAAATTGCGACCGCCGGGTTGCAGCGCATAATTGCCGTTGGCAATTATGCGGTACGGTTCCAAAGTCGCCGCTTACTGCCATTTCAGCATGGGACGGATTCTCCAGATCGGCGGAGATTTTGTCTGCGCCGTTTAGGTCATTGGCGCCGCCTGAAACCGTGCTGCCGTTTACCTTCATGCCATTGTATGCGATGTTATATTCAGGGAAAAATTCGTATCTCCCACAACGCGGTTAGCCGTACCGCCACCCGCACAGCTAACTGACCCAGCCAGTACCGCGTAGGCGGTGATGCCTCCGCTACTGCCCATCTCCACGCGACCCGCTATGCCCCCAGCGTATTTATTATAGCTGGAACCAACGGCGCGTGAGCAGGGCTTACCTCCGTACAAAGTTACCCCAATTGTGGTATGATGTATCTCCTATATACCAAAGACGCAAAGCATTAGCACTCGTTTCACAGGTCAGTTCAAATTGAGGCAAAGTTTGTCCTGTCCCTGGAATAGTAATAAAACTTATTCTACGGGGTGTTCTGATAAAAGAACCTGATTCAACGATGCCAAGATGCGGGATGATCCATATATAAGATATAAGTGTTATAGTCATTGAATATTATTTCCTCATAATGATAGGTGGAGCCTTCTGAATAGGTTCGTTCCCATGTTCCTGCAAGCGGATTCGGGTTATAAACCCACCTGTAGCCCTGGTCGGAAAACCACTGTGAAGGAGGAGCAGTTCTCTTGAAATGGAAAAGTGGACCTGATTCAGCAATAAATTGTCCCACAACAAAATTCCAGCCCTTTACTACGCCTTTTGACGGATAAGTATCTGAACAATACCATATCGCAAAAATTTCGCGCAGACCCGCCTTTTGAAGGCTTAAATCGCTTAGGATGGGTTCAGTACCGGAATCCAGACTGAATCTTGAATCAGCGCCCTTAACTCCGTTTTCCCAGGAAAAAAGTTTACTATCCGCAATCGCCGGAAGATTCAAAGTCAGCTTACCAGCGCTTATATTTCCAACCACACCCAGCGATGAGGCATCTTCCAGCACAACTTCATTATATTCCGCATGATTATAATTATAGATAGTACTATAAATTGGACCTATGTTTCCGGTGAAAGGTGTGCCCTCAGGATTATATACCTGAACATCTGATATGATAGAAGGTTGTAGTGTCTTCTCCAAACTCCACGCTTATCCTCACATTAGCGGCAGGCATGGTAAAAGTAAAGTTATTGTTTTCTCCGGGAATAAGGCTTACCGGCGTTCCAGATGCTTTGCCATAAACCACGTTAAAGGTCACAAGCTGATAGCCCGGAAATGGGGTATTGCCGTCAGGGTTATAGTCGTATTTTCAGTTCCGCTTTTCGGACTTGCTGTAAGCGTACCGTCTGCCATAGCTCCTATGGTAATCTGATACGCTGCCGGAATAGCTGGCGGCGGAACTGAATCGCTTTCGGAAGTAAATTCCAGGAGGCTTATCGCCGGTTAAGTTATCGAGTTCAAACAGAATATAGGAGTCGTCCTGCACTAAGACTGTAATCACGGCGCTGGGAATAAGCAGGTTACTAGTTACGCTTATATTGAACGCACCGGAACCGATTTCCCTAAGGGTTTCGGGCAGCCTGACTGACAAATCCGCCGGAAGGGACGCTACTCCCGGTTCCGATTCGTTAAAAGCATTGTCCGCTATTTTCACAACGGGTTTTCCGTCAATGGTTCCGATAATGAATGTCCCGCTGTTCAGATAATTTTCCAACGCTCCAGCATCTTTAAACTTTTCGATAGTTACACCCTGGCTGTCCTGTGAATACTGGAAAATTGTATCCGCCGTAACTGCCGTCATGCTGCTGCTTTGTGGGTCATCGCGTACCTGCGACGGGAGGATATCTGGCGGAGCCGCCTCATCATCGTCGCCGGAATCACAGCCCCGGAAAGCGCATAACACTGACAATGCCAGTGCCGCAATGATGGGAAGACAAAAAAGACTTCGGAATTTTTTCATGAGTAATCTCCTTTGCGAAATATAAACG
>JAISAF010000312.1 GCA_031266855.1 Spirochaetales bacterium | reverse complement strand
GTTATAATATAATGGAAAATCAGAATAAATATAAGGGAACCCCTAATAACTAACGGCATATTTTGAAGAAAAAAATCACCGCAAAGCCGAAGAAGGTGGAGTTAAAATATTTCAGCTTTGGTACTTATTTTAGTTCCGCGGTTTTGCGGTAAAAATTCTGATTTTCCGGGTTTACGGTATAACTTAGCCGCTGGGCGCGCGCAAGGGATTGTAGCGGAAAGCCCGCAGGATTTGCATTTGCAAATCCGAGGACTTGGAGCGGAAAGCCCGGTTTTTTTGGGCGGGCGAAGCGCGCCCAAAAAAATGCGCCATTATATATGTATATTATAAATAACCGCTTTTGCTGTGGCGCAGGGCGGATCGCTCTGTACTTTTTGCGGGGGTGGTGATAGGATGGGGCTACAGGTATATAATGAATAAAAAATTTCTGTGGATGCTGGCGGCGGGGCATTTGTTTACTGATATGAATCAGGGAGCGCTGCCGGCGATTCTTCCTTTTTTGATTGCGGCTGGGGGTTTGAGTTATGCTGACGCGGCGGGGCTGACGTTTGCTGTGGCGCTTTCGTCGTCGGTGATTCAGCCGCTGTTTGGGATTTGGGCTGACAGGGTGTCGAAGAGCTGGCTGATGCCGGTTGGGATTCTGATGGCTGGGTGCGGTTTGTCGCTGACGGGTCTTCTGCATGGGCATTACTGGCTGATGTTTATGGTGGCGGTGCTGAGCGGGATTGGGATTGCGGCTTTTCATCCTGAGGCCGCGCGTATGGCGAATCAGCTTGCGGGGAAAAAGAAGGGCGGGGGGATGAGCGTTTTTTCCGTGGGGGGAAATATCGGTTTTGCTTTTGGGCCGGCCGCGGCGACGCCCGCTATGCTGTATCTGGGGCTTTCGGGGAGTCTGGTGCTTGCTGTTCCGGCGCTGGCTATGTTCGTTATTCTGATGCGGCAGTCCGCGCGGATGCGGGAAGGGGCGCTGGCGATGGCGGAGGGGAAAAACTTTTCTTCCGTGTCCGCGTCGGAAAATGAGTGGGGAAAGTTTATTTGGCTTACTGTGGCCGTGGTTGGCCGTTCGGTAATTTTTCATAATCTTAATACGTTTCTGCCTTTGTACTGGACAAATGTCCTGGGGCAGTCGCGGGCGGCGGGGGGAACGATGCTTACTCTTATGTTTGTGGTGGGCGCTGTGAGTACGTTTATTGGAGGGCATCTGGCTGATCGCTTTGGGACAAATAAGATTGTTAAAATCGGCTGGGTTCTGCTTATTCCGTCGCTGTTTCTTTTTTCGCGGGTTAGCAGTCCCGCTGTGGCGGCGGCGCTGCTTCTGCTTACCGCGTGCAGCCTGTTTACGGTAACGACTCCTATGATTGTTTTGGGGCAGCGCTACCTTCCTGGCAGGCTGGGTTTTGCTTCCGGCGTAACGCTTGGCCTGGGGGTAAGTGTCGGCGGTATTGTGGCTCCGTTTGTGGGAAAATATGCTGACGTCAATGGGCTGACTGCCGCTTTCCAGATGCTGGCTTTTCTGCCGCTGTTGGGGGCCTTTGTTACTCTTACTTTGCGAAAGCCAAAGATGGAGCAGGGATAGCCGTGATACCGGGGACGGATTTTTGGAAACTCGCGCACAGGGTTGTGGCGGGCGGGGGGCTTTCCCGTGAGGAGGCTCTGGCTATTCTTGATTTGCCGGACGAGGAGCTTCCCGGTCTTATCGCGGCGGTCTACCCCGTTAGGAAAAAATACAAGGGGAACACCGTCGGCATTCAGATTCTTACGAACGCGCGCAGCGGAAACTGTAGCCAGAATTGCGCCTACTGCGCGCAGTCGCGCGATTCAAAGGCGGATATCGCGAAGTACCGCATGGTTGATTACGGGAAGCTGCTTGGCGACGGGCTTCTGGCGCAGGAGAAAAAACTTTCGCGGCACTGTATCGGATTATCCGGTATACGTTTCAGCGACGCGGAAATCGGGGAATTCGCGGAATATGTGCGCGCTTTGAAAAACCAGACGGGGACGCCAGTATGCTGTTCCATAGGATTCCTTAGCCCCGCCCAAGCGGAAGTTCTCAAAAAAGCGGGGGTAAACCGCATCAACCATAATCTGAACACTTCGCGCAATTATTATCCGCGTATTTGTAACTCGCACAGCTATGACGAAAGAATCGCCAATATAAAAATGCTCCAGGGCCTGGGTTTTGAAATTTGCTGCGGCGGTATCATCGGCATGGGGGAGAGCAGGGCGGACGCGGCGGATATGCTGTTTGAAATCCGTGAAATAAATCCGCGCTCTGTTCCTATTAACTTCCTGATACCTATTGCGGGTACGGGGCTGGAGAACATGGATACCAGCGCGCTGAATGCGGACTACTGCCTGAAAGTCCTGTGCCTCGCGCGTCTTCTTTTGCCGGAGAAGGATATACGCGCCACGGCGGGCCGCGAACTGTATCTGAAAGGCCGCGAAAAGGAAATGTTTATGCTTGCCGATTCGATTTTCGCTTCCGGCTATCTTACAGCCGGAGGGCAGGGCATAGAAGAGGCCATCAAACTGGTCGAAGACGCGGGCTTTGAGTATTGCGTCGAATAAGATAAGAATTTTTACCGCGAAGTCGAAAAAGTCTAAGAGACTGTATTCAAAAAAATATTTGGAATTTGGGCGCGTTTTTTTGCCCGCGGACGGGCAAAAAAACCGGGCTTTCCGCTCCAAGTCCTCGGATTTGCCAATGCAAATCCTGTGGGCTTTCCGCTGCAATCCCTCGCGCGCGCACCAGCGGCGGCCCGCGAATTTCTTGCTCGGCGTAGTCTCCAGACTACGCCGAACTAAAAGCAAGGCTCCAGCCTTGCGAAATTAATTCAGTAACAGGACAAAAGTTACACGGCGAAAAAGATACTGGACGCTATAAATACGGAAATAGTCGAAAAGGCGGAAGATGAGACTTGTTCGATAACCTTCCGGTTCTCTCACAAGTCTATGGAATTTGCCGCAAAATGGCGGCAAATTCCGCCGTTTTTGTATCGAAACCGTTCCCTAAGCTGTGGGGTTTCTAAAGCAGCTCTATTATTTGTACTCAAGTGCGAGAAACTATGCGGGACTGGACGGTGTTTTGAATGTTATTCCGGTTGAACTAAAATGAATGAGAAATGCTCTGCTGTTTGGCTTTGACTTCGCAAGGCAGGAGCCTTGCTTCTGACACGGCGTAGTCTGGAGACTACGCCGAGCGGGGAAAATGTTGACAAAATATTCAAAAGCGGGGTAATCTTTTAGACATGGAGATTAAAATGAAAGGTTTGTTGGCTGGTTTTGCTGTTTTCATATTTATCGGAGGATGTACGACTGTTGATAATGTCAGGGAATTCAGGAATCTTGACCTGGCAATAGAACAATCGTGTCAGAATATTCAAAAAGATTTTAACGAAAGCGCAAGTATTGCCGTTTTCAATATTGCTTCATCAACAACCCGCCTGTCAGAATATATTATTGAAGAAGTTATGAATAATTTTACAAATATGCACAAATATAATATTGTCGAAAGGAGTAAAATTTCCGCGATTTTTCAGGAACAAAAATTTCAGTTTTCCGGAAATGTAAGTGATGATACTATTCAAAGTTTAGGAAATATGTTAGGAGCGCAATTTGTAATAACAGGTTTGTTAGATGACCTAGGCAGTTATTACCGTTTGCGATTATTTGTCATTGCGATTGAAAGCGGCGAAAGAAAATCGTCTACCGCGGTAAATATAGTAAAACCAAATGAACAAGTTGCTTTTCTATTATCCGGGCAGGAAAGTACTAGTATACAGACAAACTCATCCCCGGCAATAAATCTTATTGGTACAACCTGGACTGTTACTATTGATGGAGATGATGATGGGGGTATATTTGTCTTTAATCCTGATAATGCTTTATATAGTAACGCATTCGATGATTGGCGTTTTGATGGTGTTACAACGGGCACGTGGAGGTGGTCCCCGACCCCGAATGGACAAATATTACTAGTTAACGTAACGTATGATTTTAAAATGAAAGTGGCTGATCTGAGTGGTAATATTCAGGAGGTTGAGGATGCTGAAAAATGGCGATTAGAATTATATAATATTACAGACCTTAAAATAACCGGCGTTCTTTATGAAGAATCAGATGATGATGAGGCAATGGTAGTCGAATTGAATAGATTAAGATAGGAATTGTTAAGGCCGGGGCGCTGCACCTACCCGGGCTGCTAAATTAATAGAGCTGTTCGTAACCTTGCGTTTCCGAACAGCTCTATTCTTTTCTTTTTTGACCTCGCAGGCTTCGCGGTAAAATTTTAAGAGCCTGTTCAATATCTGGTAAAATCCTGGACGGCCAGCCCGCGCGTCCTGGCTGGTGGCAAAATCGCGAAGCGATTTTGCGCTGCCGCTGTTGCGGCGCAAGGGGATTGGAGCGGAAAGCCCGCAGGAAGCGCATTGGCGCTTCCGAGGACTTGGAGCGGAAAGCCCGGTTTTTTTATTTTGCGCGCCTTCCGCGCGCGAAATAAAAAAATGCGCCCAAATGGGAGATTATTAAATCCGTATCCCGTCTATTTTCTGAAAGGCACCCGCGCTCCCGTCGAATCCCTTTTGTACACGCCGAAATCGCTCAGCTTTTCTATCTGTTCGCGGCCAAACACCGGCCCCTCCACGCAGACGCGAATGCCCGACGGGTCGCAGGCGCAGCTACCGCAGACACCCACCCCGCATTTCATGTAACGCTCAAAGGAAAACTGATACGGTATATCCGGCAGAATGTCTTTCAGCGCCGCCATCATCAGTTCCGGGCCAGCGGCATAGACACAGCCGACCTTTTCCCGCTCAAGAATACGCGCCGCAAGCTGAACCGAACTCAGCTTCTCCCCCGTATCTTCGGCGGTCTCGCGGTAATCGGCATCCAGCCTGCCAAACCACGCCCCCAGAAGCAGGGCGTCCTGAGTACGCGCGCCGTTTACCACAATAACCCTGTTCCCCGAAGCGATAAGCCCGCGGGCAAGCAGATACAAAGGCGCGATCCCCGCGCCGCCACCCACAAGAAGTGAAACGCCGCTTACCAGCGTAAAAGGATTCCCAAACGGCCCGCGCAGACTTATAAGGTCTCCCGCCTTTTTTGAACAAATCCTTTTCGAAAAAGGCCCCATCCTTTTAATCGTAAGACATATCCCGCTGCCGTCCGCGTCAGCCACGGAAAAAGGCCGCTCCCCTTCCTCGTAATCCGTAAGCATAACAAACTGCCCGGGCAGCACCTTCATATCCGAATCAAAATAAAGACTCGCCGCGGAAGGCCCTTCATCCACAATCCGTTTTATCTTCAACGTAACTCTATCAGACATTTTTGCGCTCCAGTTTAGGAATAAAATCCGGCGAAACAAAATTCTCCCGCTCCAGGTAATCCCTGATACCCGCGTTCATCCGCGTAAGAACCTGCGCGCCCTCCAGCCATACCGCCGATCCAACACCAACCATAGAAGCCCCAGCCATCAGCATCTGCACAGCCTCATCCGCCGAAGAAACCCCGCCCATACCAATAATCGGTATCTTAATCCTGCCAACGCATTCGTGAACCAGCTTCAAAGCCAAAGGCAAAACCGCCGGGCCGGAAATACCACCGTAACGCGGCGCGAGAACAGGCTTCCTCACCGCCGTATCAATAAGAAGTCCCGGCCCCAAAGTGTTTATCATCGAAACCGCCGCGGCTCCAGCCTCCTGCGCCGCCAGGGCAATAACCGGCAAATCCAAAGCGTTCGGCGACAGCTTCGCCACAACCGGAAGCTTCGCGTATTTCACCGCGCCCTCCACCATATCAGCCACAAGCTCCTTCGAAGAAGCAAGCGGAATACCAAACTCATCCATCACATTCGGACACGAAAGATTCAACTCAATAAAAACCGCCGCCGAATCACTAGCGCGCCCGGCAAGCTCCTCAAAGTCATGACGGTTTGTCGCGAAAAGACTCACCATAACAGGCGCCTTTACCATACAGGAAAATTCTTCGATCTCCTTCAAACCCGCATCTATACCCGGATTACACAAACCCAGACTATTCAGAATACCCCCGCCGAAACGCGCAACCACAGGCCCCTCATGCCCCTTACGGGGTTCCAGAGACAAAGACTTGGAAGTAACAAGCCCGAAACCCGCATCATGAGCGAATTGCAAGGAACCATAAGACATCCCCAAAATACCCGCCGGCAAAACCAGAGGCGAGGAGAACTCCCTACCCAGAAAACGCGTACACAAGGAAACAGCCATAGAATTACTCCTTTACCGTATATGTCCGAACAATCAACGCACACAAATCAACCAAAACAGGAGACGCCGCAACGCTAATCTTCGCGTCAACAAGAAAATCCCCCCGCTCCCTTTTGAACCAGGCAAAAAGCCGCCGACCCCCCTCCTCATCATCGCCCGCCGCATGACAGATTTTAGCAAGAGCGCGCAACTCCTCCCGATTAAAAAAAACACGCTTCCCGCCAACAAGCACATTAAAAGTCACATCTCCAGTCCGCTCAATCCTCACCGAACGATCCTCCGGCTGCGGATCACTCCGCGGCGACAGCCCCCCCGATTCCTCCCCCGGCGAAACTCCCTCCGCCACAGCCTCCCGCCGCATCTTCTCCACCCGGCTATTATGCAAAAGCACATCCGCCTGACGCTTCAAAAACACCAGCGCCTCTTCATCAAGCAGTTTACAAACCCCCGCGATCTCCCCACGCAGAATACCCTCCGTGGTCTTTTCCACCGCGGCCCTCTTTTTGGAAGACGGTTTTTTCCCCACCATAATCAAAAAGTATAACACCCGCAAAAAAAAAAGAAAAGCGGATGGGGCGCATTTTTTGCTGTTAGAGAATTTGCTCCGCAAATTCCCTAACAGCAAAAAACCGGGCTTTCCGCTCCAATCCCTTGCGCGCGCACCAGCGGCGAACACCCGCAAAACCGCTACGCGATTTTGCGGGCCATCACCCCGCGCGGTTTTTTTCCGCGCCAAAATCCGCCCCGCGACCCCCCCGGGGGTTTTTTTTGCAAAAAACCGCCCCCGGGGGGTTAGGGGGGAAATTA
>JAISAF010000301.1 GCA_031266855.1 Spirochaetales bacterium | reverse complement strand
TTACCCGGCCCGCAACCCGGCAGTCGCAATTTTGCTGTGGCAAAATTGCGTGGTGTGCCACCAGGCACAGCGCGTTACGCGCGGTGCACGGCGTTATCACCAACCGGCTCACCGCCACCACGATTACAATAAACTGTCACGTTTACAGGTGTGCCACCAGGCGCAGCGCGTAACGCGCTGCGCGCTTGATGGCAGACTCCTGCCCGGCGTAGTCTCCAGACTACGCCGGGCAGGAGTCCAAAGCTGCAAGCGTGGACGCTTGCTTCTAATCCGGCGTAGGCAGAGCCTACGCCGGGCGGGGGTTATGCTGAGCTGCCACCCGCTGGTGCGCTGCGCCAGGGATAGGAGTGGAAAGCCCGCAGGATTTGCATGGGCAAATCCGAGGACTTGGAGCGGATAGCCCGGTTTTTTTGTTTTGCGCGCGAAGGCGCGCGAAACAAAAAAAGGCGCCCAAATGTGTGTTTATTTTGATCCTCCTGATATTTACGTTGACAAATCTTGCCCCCTCTGCCACAATTAATTCCAGAAGGATATAAAAGTGCAGTTTCAAAAACCTGTCCTGGTGCAGGAACAGCGGCTACGTATGAATTCCCAGCTTTTGCAGAGTATCCAGATTATGGCGCTCCCTTTGCAGGAGCTTCGGATCAGGATTCAGGAGGAGCTGGAGAAAAATCCCGCGTTGGAGTTGCTTGAAGAGCCGCAGAGTCTTTCTTTGGAGGATGGGCAGAGGCGGAATTCCGAGGTGGATGAGTACTTCGAGGATTCTTCCGATCCTGGTTTTACGAGGGGTTCGGGTTACGATGAGGAGGGGGGGGACGCGAAGCGGCGTTTTATGGAGGGCGCTTTGTCGCGGCCGGAGTCTCTTCAGGATCATCTTTTGTGGCAGGTGCGGCTTCAGCCGGTATGTGAAGAGCTTATTGCGGTGTGTGAGCTGCTTATTCGGAATCTTGATGAGAATGGTTTTCATCGGGAAAATCCGCAGACGCTTGTTCCGGGGGAGAAACGGCATTTTCTTGTGGAAGGGATGGGGCTTGTGCGGAAGCTCGATCCTGTGGGGGTTTGTACCGCGGATTACCGGGAATCGCTTCTTGTTCAGGCTGGGGCGCGGCCTGATGCGCCTAAGTCCGCGCGGCTTATTCTTCAGGATCATTTTGAGGCTCTTGAGCGGGGGAAATATAAGGATATAGCGAAGGCATTGAAAATCAGTGAAGATGATGTTGAAGATGCTTTGCGTTTTATTAAGACCCTTACGCCATTTCCTGGCAGGCTGTATTCGGGGGAGGCTCCGCGTTATGTTATTCCTGATCTTATGGTCAAACTGAAAGACGGGCAGTTTGTTATTATTTTGAATGACGAGGAGATTCCTGTGCTTGGCGTAAATCCTTTTTTTGCGGATATTCAGGATTCCTGTGAGGCAAAGCAGCCGCGGGAGGTAAAGCAGTTCGTTTCTACGAATATACGGGAGGCCCGTTTATTTATTAATAGTATCCAGCAGCGGAACCAGACGCTTTTGAAAGTTGCCCGCGCGATTGTTGAGTTTCAGCGTGAGTTTTTTATTCGTGGGCCAAAGTCTATTAAACCGCTTACGTTGAAGGATATAGCTGTCGAGATTGGTGTGCACGAGGCAACTGTGTCGCGTACCACAACGGCGAAGTATATTCAGACTGAATGGGGTATATTTGAGTTAAAGTATTTCTTTTCAAATTCCATTTCGGGGGCGGGTTCGACGGGTTCCCGTTTTTCGAAGAAGGGGGTTAAACAGATTATAAAGGAAATCATCGAAAAGGAAGGAGGGAAGGGGCTGTCGGATCAGAAAATCTCTGAACTTTTGTCCGGGCGGGGAATTTCCCTGGCCAGAAGAACTGTGGCTAAATACCGTAACGAGCTTGACATTAGCTCTTCGTATGAAAGGTGAGTATGGAGGCGCAAAATGACTATAGAAATCAAATCAATTCATTGTGATCTTCCCGACGACTATCGTGAACGTATTGAAAAGAAACTGCATAAAATTGAGTTTGCGCAGGATATGATTGTAAGTCTTGTCTGTACGGTGTCAAAAACAAAGGATTATTCCCTGGAAGCGGATATTCATTTCCGCTGGGGGGCGGTGGCTCATATTAAGGTGAATGATTTTGATTTGCATGAGGGTATTACCAGGCTGTCTGAAAAGATCGGGGCGAAGGTAGCCAGGGAAAAGGACAGAATCAAAGGACACGCGAAATGAATAAGTTTACCGTTTTGGATTTGCTGAATCTCGATTTGAAGGAGCATGACGCGCTGGATTTGCGCTGTATTGCCGGACGGTCGGGGCTTGTCCGTCCGATAGAGATACCGGATATTAACCGTCCGGGGCTGGCGCTTTCAGGATTTTTCGATAATTTCGCTTTTCAGCGCATTCAGCTTTTCGGCAGGGGTGAGTACGCGTATCTGGAAAAACTGTTTGAAGAGCATTCCTTCGCGTCGGTTGAAAGGTTTTTCCAGAACGAAATGCCCTGTGTGATTTTTTCTCATTCTCTTCTGCCGAAAGACGAGTTTATAGAAATCTGTACGGCTTCGGGCTGTCCTCTTTTACAGACAAGCCTGACGACCACTGATTTTTCCGCGCGTATCATGAGGGCACTGTCCAATATGTTCGCGCCGAAGCAGACTATCCACGGCGTATTTGTCGAGGTTTTTGGAGTGGGCGTTCTTATCCTTGGGGAGAGCGGGGTTGGCAAGAGCGAGGCGGCTCTGGAACTGATCACGCACGGGCACCGGCTTGTCGCGGACGACGCGGTGGAAATCCGCTGTGTTTCGGGGAATATCCTTTTGGGTTCGGGCGCTAATAAGGTTATTGGTCACCACATGGAGATACGCGGCCAGGGGATTCTCAATATAACGCATTTGCATGGAGTTTCCGCCATCCGCGACAAGATGGAAATACAGCTTGTTGTTCATTTGGAGAACTGGGACGCCAGTAAAAATTACGACAGGCTTGGCGATCTTGATGTTACAACTGAAATCCTGGGGGTAAAGATTCCTTATTTGAAGATACCCGTCAAGCCCGGGCGTAACATTCCTATTCTTATCGAGACCGCGGCAAAGAACGAGCGCCTGAAGGAAATGGGATATTTTTCCGCAAAGGAATTTAACCAGAATGTGCTGAAGTGGCTTGAAGGGGAAAACGCGCGGACCTTATACTTACAGAACAGTGACTTATGACGGAAAGACGTGTTACTATAAAAAACCGAGCCGGGATTCATGCCCGGCCGGCCGCGCTTATTGTGGGGGTAGCGAGCAATTTTGTCTCGAAAATCAACATGATTAAGGAAGCGGAGAACGAGAGCATAAACGCGAAATCAATTATGGGTATTATTACGCTGGGCGCCAGGTACAATACCACCCTGCTGATCCGCGCCGAAGGCCCCGATGAAGCGGAGGCTGTTCAGGCTCTTTCCGATCTTTTTGAGCGGCGTTTCGAGGAGGAATAGGCCCGTGCGACTGCCTCCTGCCTTCTTGCTGCTGTGCGCCGCCGGCGCGCTGTATGCGCAGGAGGCTTCTCTTGATTTTATTCAAAATATTGAGAACTCCCAGGTAAGCGTCCATATTTCCGGTATAAACGAGGCGGGGCTGTGGTCGCACATTGTGCAGGGATTCCGGGCGAGGGTGCAGTACACCCTGCGGATTTATCAGGATACGGGCCGTCCTTCGTTTTTTGGCGACCGGCTGCTTCTTGAGATGGATCTGGTGCAGGAAGGGCGCTGGGATGTTTTTGGTTCCTGCTGGGAAATCCGGCATACCAATGGCCAGCGCGTGTTTTACCGGGACTGGGATGAGTTTTTCCGGAATTTCCGCAGGCTGGATTTCCCGCTTCTGGCTTTTTCCGGGGAGGAGCGACTCTACATGCTTGCCCGTGTGCGGTTTCAGACAATGGTATTCCGGCCTCCCTTGAATATTTTACAGATGTTTTATTCGGGCAGGGATCTTCAAAGCGCCTGGCGCAGGTTTGATGTACCATGAAGATGCGTTGGAAACATGGTCAATCCGGTTCCCCGGTTGTCCTTTTGGGGCTTTTCTTTTTTTATGTGCTGTTTGTTTCCCTGGTGCTGTTCTTTTCCAATCAGGTTTTGCAGGATTTTGCCCTGAACAGGAACATTACCCTGTTTGTTATTGGCGGGTTGACGATTCTGTTCAGTTCCCTGCTTTTGTTTACGATAGGATTTCAGGGTTTTCAGCTTTTCCGCGCCGGTTCGGCGGAAAAGCCCGGTATGCGTTTCAAACTCCGCCTGGTGTTTTTCTTTCTTGTTATTATCGTTTTCGCCGCTGTTCCCCAGGCCGTCCTGTCCGTTAATTTTATTAACTCGGCTTTGCGATCCGTCTTTAACTCGCGGGTTGACAGCGCTCTGCGGGACGGACTTTCCGTTGCAATGCAGTATTATAATGAGAAAGCGGAATTCATGGAGCAAATTTCCTCGAATAGTTTTTTTTCAAATCTTTTACAGGATTCGGATCGTAACGGTGAGGCTGCCTGGGAAAACCTGAAACAGGTACTGCCGTACCTTGCTTCCTTTCAGGTTTTTTCGCAGACGGGCGATGAAGTCTACGAAACCGGGGACAGGGATTTTTTTGCCGCTTCCGAAGATGTTCTTGCCGCCGCCGGAGGGCTTTTACCCCGCGAGATATTGAAACAGAACATAAATGTTTTGAGAAGCAAAAAGGAATTTGAAAACAGGCGCGGGCGTTTTTTCGTGGTTTTGAGTGCGCGCCTGCCTGAAACCTTTGATCAGTATGCTGAAAATCTGACATCGACCCTGGAGACCTACCGGCAGTTCGAGCAGTACCGCCCGGCGTTCCTTTTTGTGATAAGTACCCTGTACGGGCTTTTTTCTTTTCCGCTTATGCTGCTGGCGATTCTTGCGAGTTTCCGCCTGAGCGATGAAATCGTCCGGCCTCTTGTTAATCTGGAGGATGCTACCCGGAAGGTGGCCGAAGGGGATTTTTCATTCCGCATCCTTTCGCGTTCCCGCGACGAGTTGTCTCTTCTGGCTGATTCTTTTAACCGGATGGTAATGGAACTGGAGAAAAGCCGCCTGAAAAGCATGCAGACCGAAAAAGTCGCGGCCTGGCAGGAAATCGCGCAAAGGCTTGCCCACGAGATTAAAAATCCCCTGACGCCAATCAAGCTTTCCGCGCAGAGAATACTCAAGCGCTATGGGGAGAAGACGGAGGATTTCGGGGAAGTTCTTTACGCGGCGGCCGGCGCCATTATCCGCGAGGTTGACGGCCTGGACGCGCTTTTAACGGAGTTCCGTAATTTCTCCCGACTGCCCGCCCCCCAGCCCCAGCCCGTTAAACTCAAGGATTTGATTCTTGAGGCGACAGCGGCCTACCGCTACCGGGCGGAAAATATTTCGATACACTGCGACGAGGTAAGCCCGGCAATAACGCTTTCCCTTGACCCGGGGCAGATCCGGCAGGTTTTCGCGAACCTTGTTACAAACGGAATAGACGCGATGCCCCGCGGCGGCGATATTATTTTCCGGGCGGATATTATTAAAAAAGGCAATACCCGCTATTGCAGAATCCAGGTGGAGGACACGGGCGAGGGTATTGCCGCGGAAAATGTCGCGCAGGTTTTTAATCCCTACTTTACAACCAAGAGCTTTGGAACCGGCCTGGGCCTTTCCGTTGTGGAAAGGATTATTTTTGATCACAAGGGCCAGATATGGTTTGAGTCTCACCCCGGTGTGGGAACGACGTTTTTTATAGATTTGCCGGCGGAGAAACAGGATGAACAAGGTACTGGTAATCGATGACGAGCCGGGGATACGCTCTGTTTTAAGCGATATTCTTATGGACGAAAAATATACCGTTTTTACCGCGGGGGACGGCTATGAAGGGCTTGCCCTTCTGGAGAAGGAAGAGGCCGGCCTTGTTATCCTTGATGTGTGGCTTCCCAATATGGGCGGCATTGATGTCCTGAAACAGATAAAGGAAAAAGCTCCCGCTGTTCCGGTTGTCATGATCTCCGGTCACGCGAATATTGACCTCGCGGTGAAAGCCGTAAAGCTGGGGGCTTTCGACTTTCTTGAGAAACCATTAAGCCTCGATAAAATTATTACTATTGTGCGCAACGCCTTTGAAATGGAACAGCTTCGCAAGGAAAACCTCTACCTGCGCAATTCCATGCTTCAGCAGGATGAAATTATCGGCCAGAGCGAGGCGATAGCGAAGGTAAAGGCCCTTATCGAACAAAGCGCCCGCACGGATTCGCGTGTGCTGATTACTGGCCCAAATGGTACGGGTAAGGAGCTTATCGCGCGGGAGATTCACCGGAAAAGCCGGAGGGCCGCCGGGCCTTTTGTCGAAGTGAACTGCGCCGCTATCCCTGAGTCCCTCATCGAAAGCGAACTCTTCGGTCATGAAAAAGGTTCCTTTACCGGAGCCGTATCCCGCCGCAAGGGAAAGTTCGAGCTTGCCCACCGAGGAACCCTTTTTCTTGACGAAGTCGCGGATATGTCCCTGGGAACCCAGGCCAAGGTACTGCGGGTGATTCAGGAACTCAAGTTTGAGCGCGTGGGCGGGGAAGATTCCCTGACCGTTGATGTGCGCATTATCGCCGCTACAAACAAAAACATCCGTGACCAGATACAGGCCGGGAAATTCCGTGAAGACCTTTTCTTCCGTCTGAATGTTATCCCCATCCAGGCGCCTTCCCTTGCCGGGCGGATTTCCGACATTCCTCTCCTGTGCGATTACTTTATGCTAAAGTTCAAGCCCGCGGGGGAAGCCTCCGCGAGAACCATCTGCGCCGGGGGCATGAACCTCCTGTGCGCCCACCCCTGGCCGGGAAATGTCAGGGAATTGAAAAATTTTGTTGAACGTGTTAATATAATGACAGACGAACAGTCTATTTCCGCGGAAACAGTAAAATACTACCTGGATGAGGTGGGCGGTTCGGGCGGGGGAGGCGACGGACTGGGAGAATACGGCGCCATGTCCCTTGCGGAAGCAAAAGAAGCCTTTGAAAAGAATTTCATCGAGAAGAAGCTAAAGGCTTTTGATTATAATATTTCAAAAACCGCGGAGGCGGTTGGTATGTATCCGAGCAATTTGCACGGAAAAATAAGACGTTATGGGATAAGAACCGAGAGATGAAAGATTTAACGGAACGACAGAAAGAAATCCTCAGCTTTATCAGGGATTATATTCGAAAATACCGCTTTCCCCCTACAATACGGGAGATTGCCGACTGTTTTCAGATTTCCCCTAAAAGCGCCCACGATCATATTCTCGCGCTGGAGAGAAAAAACGTCATCGCTTTTAGTAAAAACCGTTCGCGCACAATTGAAATTCTGGGTGGTTCGGGCACACGCGAGGAGCAGGTACGGAATATCCCCATCGTTGGTACGGTCGCCGCGGGCAACCCGATTTTTGTGGATGAAAATCTTGAAGGGTACTTCAAGTTTTCGGAACATTACCTCAAAAAAAGCGATTACTTTGCCCTGCGCGTCAAGGGCGACAGCATGACGGGCGCCGGTATCCTGAACGGGGATATCGCGATTATTTCAAAACACAGCGAAGTACACAATGGCGATATTGTTGTGGCCCTTGTAAATGAGGAAAACGCGACCTTGAAAAGATTCTTTGAAGAAAAAAACAGAGTGCGCCTTGAAGCGGAGAATCCTGGTTATAAAACCCGCTACGAACAAAAAGGCAACGTTGTGATACTCGGCAGGCTGGCGCATGTGATGCGCTTCTATGAATAAGAAAAAGTTAGAGCCCCTTTATCTGCTTTTGGGGCCGGAAACCGGGAATAAAAATACATTCATTGCCGACATCCGCGGGACTCTTACCCAGGAAACCGGGGAAGCTCCCGAAGAGTATCATTTTTACGCTTTTGAAACCTCCTTGCAGGAAGTTGTAGCCATTTTAAGAAACGCCAGCCTTTTCGCTTCCCGGAAACTTGTCCTGGTTTCCTGCGCGGAGGATATCCGTAAAAAAGACGAGATCACGCTCCTTACCGGATACGCGAAAAATCCTTCAAAAAACAGCGTCCTTATTTTTATGAGCGACGGCTTCCAGGTCGATAAAAAGATTTCTGACTGCGTGGGCGCGAAGGGTGTCCAGAAGTTCTGGGAGATGTTCAACGATAAAAAGGAAGGCTGGGTTAGGAACTGTTTTCAGCGCCGGAAAGTTACGCTGGGGCCCGGCGCGGCGGAGCTTTTTCTCGAAATGGTGGAAAACACCACCCTGGAAATGGAACGCGAATGCGCGGGCCTGTGTTTTTTTAAAGGAGAAAACTCCGAAGTTACCTGCGCCGATATTGAGACCTACCTGTACCACAGCCGGCAGGAAACGGTTTTTTCACTGTTTCAGACTGTCTGCGCCCTGGACCTGGAAATGTCACTGGAAATTCTGGACAAGCTGCTCCTTGAAGGGGAATCGGGACCTGTCCAGCTTCTGTCGGTACTGCTCTGGCAGTTCAAAAACCTTCTGACGTACATAAGGCTTCTTGAGCTGAATACGCCACCCGACGAGGCATTCGCCCGGCTGAACATTAAACAGCCTAGCCGGCCTATGTACCGTGAAGGCGCGAAAAACTTTTCCCAGCGGCAACTGGAAAGCATCCTTGTCCTGTTCGCGGATTTCGACGAAGAGCTTCGTTCCGGCGGAGGCAAGGAGACGCAGGCCCGTCTTATGGAATTTTTTCTGTATAGTATTATTTGCCGTAAAGGCTTAAATTTTCTGAAAAATGAACAGGATGGAGTATGAAAGATATGTATATTTACAAGACAGGCAAAGCCCTTATTCTGGTCTTGTGCGCGTTTATGTTTTTTTCGTGCGGGAAAAGCGTATCTATTATGACATATAATCAGGCGCAGAAAGCCCGCGTAAAAAATGTACTGGTTTATAATAAGCATGATATCGAAGTTTTTGAACGGGGAAATTTTCTGACTATCAGCAAAGTAAACCGGGAAGTGCTGACTGATATTCTGCAAACCGAATACCTGAACATACAGCTCTTATTGAGCAATATCAATAACGCGAATACAACAAAACTGCGGGACGGCTACGAATATAGAAAGCAAAAACTTTTTGTATCGGATCTGAGCGGCATTCAAATCATGGAGGATTCCGATTCCAGCGGACGCCTGATTTATGATCCGACCCACCCGGAGGCGGTGCGCGCCGGAAAGCTCGCCGGATTTGTGAAATTCCCGAATATTAACGTAAAGGAAGAATACATCGAATTGATTGACTCCCTGCAATTGTTTAACGCGGTCGCCGCCTACGCGAAAGCGCATGACGCTGATATAATTATAAGCGAGCTTTTTCAATCGGAAAAATAAGGCGCATTTTTTGCGGCTAACGCCGCAAAAAACCGGGCTTTCCGCTCCAAGTCCTCGGATTTGCTTATGCAAATCCTGCGGGCTTTCCGCTGCAATCCCTTGCGCGGCGGCAGCTCAGAACCAGGCCCCGGAATTGCCTTTGGCAATTCCGGGGGCGCATAATTGCCAAAGGCAATTATGCGCGTGGAACCAGGCGGAGGCAATTTGCGTAAGCAAATTGCCCATAAGGGAAGCACTAAAAACGTTCACTTTTTGTTTTTCAGTTCTAAAGGAAAAAATTTCTGTGTAAACTGCAATTTTTT
>JAISAF010000199.1 GCA_031266855.1 Spirochaetales bacterium | reverse complement strand
GACGGTCGCTTTCCGATAGGTATGGATTGTAGTGGGCGCTACCCGCGCCCACGGAATCCCGCAGGAAAGCGCATTGGCACTTTCCGAGGAATTGAAGCGGAAAGCCCGGTTTTTTGCGGCTTTGCCGCAAAAAAGGCGCTATAGGGAAAAAAGTAAATGCCGATGCCCTGCTGTGCTGCCTCTTGACAAATCCAAATCAGCCGCGCTATATTCAATATAGAGGGGTTTCAGCGCCTATCGGTAGGGGATACTGCGGGCTATCTAGAGCGTTTGCTTTGGCAAACACACCAGCGGCTAAGTTACCAGTGTCCCCTATTTTTTTATTTCTGCATCTATAGTTTCAATGGAATATATGCGTCTGCCCTTTGTAGTATTTTTGTACTCCTTAATGGTCAATTTTACCGGGACAATACGATTATCATACTCCATTGGAGCAAAGAGATACCTCCTGTCTTTTAATCCTTCGTTGTTTTTATTCGGGTTAAGCTCAAATTGCCACTTCTCAATAGCGTTGGAATACAGCTTTTCCAGGTTCGCCGCTGCCTTGAGATGAGCCTTCAAATCAAAAGACTTGCCTGTGGATTCGCCGCCCAGGATTTCCTTGATGGACTTTTTTGATAAAGTTGCGGACAGCCCCGATCTGCTTATCAAAGGTCTATCTACAATATTTTCCAGAATGCTACGGGCCTGGGCAAAAAAAGTAGCTGTTTTTGGCATTTTCGCTATTTCCCGGACTCCACCGGGTGTACCGAAATCCGATATTTTGAGTTCCCTTGCCTTTTTGCTACTGCTGTTATATGGCTCTTTTTTATCCTCCACCAGCGGCCTCCAGTCTCCGGGGCCGGACTTCCTGTATTTCATGCTGCCCCAAACCCATTCCGGGCGACAGTACGCCGCCCTTTTGAAGAACCATACCATAGTGGAGTCCTATGGCAAAGAAGGATGATTTTCTTAGTTAGATGTGTTTGATAACCTTCCAACAGGTCTATGGGACTTGTGAGAAAACCGAAAGTTGTCGAACAAGTCTATTTTTTTTCAGTGTCAAAATTTCTCTAAAAGCCTGTTCAATATCTCATTTATAATTCGGAATTTGGGCGAATTCCGGGGGCGCCAAGCGCCCACTACAATCCAATACCAATCGGAAAGCGACTGCCTTCAGGCGCATTTGTGGCGTAAAACGCCGCAAACCGGGCTTTCCGCTTCAATCTTTTGGTTGCACCAAAAGGATTTCCGCTGCAATCCCTGGCGCGCGCCCAGGGGTTTTCAAGATATTGAACAGGCTCTAAGATGCTGTTTAATATATCATTTGTAATTCGGAAGTTGGGCGCATTTTTTGCGGTTTGGGAATTTGCGCCGCAAATTCCCAAACCGCAAAAAAACCGGCTTCCCGGGAGGCGCTGAAACCGGTATTTCCCACAGGAACTTTTGTAGTGCGCCAGCCCTTGTTACCATCACCCGTAGACGCCCTGCGTGTACTCGGGCGCTTACAATGGGCTGCTATCGCTCCGGCCCCGGCGCTGCACGCCGGGGCCGGAGCGATAGCAGCCCTCCAATCTCTTGCGCGGCGGCAGCTCAGGGATAGGCCACGGAATTGCCACAGGCAATTCCGTGGGCAGCTAATTGCCAAAGGTAATTAGCTGTGCGCAACCCGGCGGTCGCAATTTTGCTTGTGCCCAAGTAAACGCACGCGTGAGCGTGTTTTTGATAACAAGGCTTTCCGGCAAGAGGCCCTAAAAAGCCCCTGGCGGAGAATAGGTTAAGGGCCGAGCAAAATTGCGTGATGTGCCACCAAGCATGAAGCGAAGCGTAGTACACGTATCTATCACCAACCGGCTGCCGCCGTCACGATTACAATAAACTGCCACGTTTGCAGGTTTGCCACCATGCGCGGAGCGTAGCGAAGTGTACGTATTCATCACCACCGGCTGCCGCACCCAGGGGGCTTGCCGGAGATTGAACAGGCTCTAAAAAGTTTTCATTCAACTTACTCTGGAACCTGAGTCAGTCCGCTATTCTTTTCTATTCTGGAATACTATAATTTTTTTTATTAGACTTGTTCAGGAACCTGCCGGTTCTCTCACAAGTCTGGCGAATTTGCCGCAAAATGGCGGCAAATTTGGCTGTTTTAAGCTGCGGGGTTTCCGAACAGCTCTATTCTTTATTTTTTCTTACTTTTTCGACTTCGCGGTAAATTTTTCTTTGCTTGACATTACAGAAAACCAAAGACTATACTAAACTATCGCTGTTTATTAGGATGAATATTATGAAATCATGGGAATTAGAAAATATCCTTGAAACATCCGTTAAATATAAAGATTCTTTTTTCATGCCGGAAGAAGCAGAAAGAAATAATCAAAAAAATGATGATAAGGTCAGGCTGCATTTTATTCTTAAAAATTCTATTCAAAATGAACCCCAGGCGGAAAGAATGTGAGTAAGAATAACGGAAGTATCAAATAAAAGCAGTATAAAATATAAAGGAATATTAATCAATGTTCCGGTCTTTATAAAAGACTTAAAAATTAATGATATAATTGAATTTGACGCCGATAATATCGCACAGACGATTATAAAAAAAGATGACCCGCGATGGATAGATTCGTATGAACAATTCGCGCTTGTTTCAAAAATGTATTTTGAAAATAACGTTATAATAAATTTTCTGTATAGGGAAGAACCTGATAATAAAGACGATAGCTGCTGGAGAATGTTTACAGGATCGGAAGATGATGATTACGCGAATGATCCTCAAAATATAAAAATGGTCAAAGTTGGTTATTTATTAGATAAAGATCCTGGTTTATTGGAACCATTAAAAAACGGATATAATGCCGCATATGAACGCGATAATGAAAAAACAAAATGGAAAAAGATAGAAGACTGGATGCCTGGTGAATAAAAATACTAGTACCTTGTACGTACTAAATAACAGGCCTTAGAATTTTACCACAAAGCCGAAGACTGGCAAGGTCGAGGAAGCAAAAAAAGGAAAGAAAGGAAAAGTATCACTTGATTCAACTTTTTCGACCTGTAGCAAATCCTGTGCCGCTGGGCGCGCGCCAGGGATAGGAGCGGAAAGCCCACAGGAAGCGCTTATGCGCTTCCGAGGACTTGGAGCGGATAGCCCGGCCCCGGCGCTCAAGCGCCGGGGGGGCGCCAAAATTCTGAAACGGATTTTAAGGCTTACAGGATACTGCCATTTTCCTATTCCAGAATCCCGGGCAGTTCATCGAGCCGCGTGATTTCATACATGGGAACAATTCCAGCGGCGGCTGCCTTCCTGCCGGGATTAAACCAGCAGGTATCAATGCCGAAGTTTATGCCGCCCTGAATGTCGGAGCTCAGGCTGTCGCCAATGACCAGGACAGTGCTTTTGTCCGTATGCCCCGCCTCATGTAAGGCATATTCGAAAATGCCGACGCTGGGTTTCTGTATGCCGATTTCGTCGGAAATGGCTATCCCGCTCATGTACTTATCCGTGCCCGAAAGCGCCAGCCGCCTTCGCTGGACTTCTTTTAAACCGTTTGTGATAAGCCCCAGTTTGTAGCGCGGGCGCAGTTTTTCCAGCAGCGGCAGAACGCCGGGAAAAAGGAAGGCGGATTCGGCAAGGCTGGAAAGATACATGCCGGCCACAAGTTCGGGATCGCCCTGTATACCGCAGGACTCAAACAGCATACGAAAACGCCGCAGCCGCAGTTCAGGAGCGGAAATTCCGCCCTGCTCGAAAGACTTCCACATTTGGGAATTAATGCGGTGGTACTCCGCAAGGCAAATATCCTCGTTGTAGGGAAGGCCCGCCTGCCGGAAAGCCTCCGCCAGGGACCAGCTTTCAGTCCTGTCGTAGTCGGCAAGGGTTCCGTCAAAATCAAAAAGGAGAAACTCGTACTTTTTCATTGCCCACACTATGCACTGTAGCTTCCGCTTTTTCAAGCCGAAAATACAGGTATGAAAGGAAAAATCCTAAAAACCCTTCTTGCCACGGCCTTCCTTTTTGTGGCGGCTCTTGCCCCCGTTTCCGGGGAAGAAGGTTTTGCTTCCTGGTATGGCGGCAAATTCCAGGGCCGTAAAACAGCAAACGGCGAAATTTTTGACACAAACAAACTCACCGCGGCGCACAGAACGCTCGGCTTCGGTACAAAAGTAAGGGTAACGGAAATCGAAAGCGGAAAATCCGTCATCGTCCGCATCAACGATCGCGGCCCCTTTGTCGAAGACAGAATCATCGATTTGTCCAGGGCCGCCGCGGATATAATCGGCCTTACCGCACAGGGCGTCGCGAAAGTAAAACTTGAAATTGTGGAATCCCAGGATCCGGCCCCGCCCTTTATAACGCTCCAGGTCGCGTCCTTCGGCAGTCATGACAACGCCCTGCGCCTGAAAAATAAGCTCTTCGAGGCACGCCTGGCCCCTTCCATCGAAACCACGGAAACCGGCCTTCACCGCGTGCTGCTGGAACATGTTCCGTCCCAGGACATCGACAGCGTAAAATCCCATCTGGCCTCTTTAGGGTATCCGCAGGTAATAATCCGGCATTAAGGGAACCGGTCAGGGAAAATCCATCTAAAAGCCTGTTCAAAAACTCATTTGTAATTTGTAATTCGGAATTTGGGCGTCTTTTTGGCGCGTCGCGCCAAAAATCGGGCTATCCGCTCCAATCTTTTTTACCGCTTCGCGGTAAAAAAGGATTTCCGCTACTATCCCTGGCGCGCGCACCAGCGGCTGACTTGGGCCGTAAACACAGCCCCGCAAAATTGCGTGGTCTGCCACCAGGCACAGCGCGTAACGCGCTGTACACGTATTTATCACCTCCGGCTGCCAGCGGCAGCTCAGAAATAGGTCACTAAATTGCCAAAGGCAATTTAGTGGGCAGGTAATTGCCTTTGGCAATTACCTGCCTGGAACCAGGCGGAGGCAAATTTGCCGGGGCCAAATTGCCTATAAGGGAATCTCTAAAAACTTTCAAATGTTATTTCCAGTTCTAAGGGAAAAAATTGCTGTGAAAACAGCAATTTTTTCCTGTGCGTAGTACCAGCAATAGAT
>JAISAF010000138.1 GCA_031266855.1 Spirochaetales bacterium | reverse complement strand
CCTTTTCCTCCTTGCCAGGCATAGAAATTTCCCAAACCCGTCCCCGCCAGGTTTCGGGAACGGTTCCATAGTCCAATTATGAATAAATATACGGAATAATGCAAATTTATGCAATAAGGCAACCGGGAAAAACAGGACCAAGCAGCGAGGGAAGGGATAGGGGTAAACTGACGCGGGTTCGACGATATGAATTTGGAACAGATGGACAGGAATTTTACCACGAAGGATCACGAAGGTTCTTGTTAACGCGGGTTTGACAAAGAGAAAAAGGTCCGCGAATTACGCGAATGTATCCGAGGAATAAGGGTAGTAAAACAGGGAAAAAGCACAGGGCGAGCGCATATAAAAAGGGGTAAAGAGGGAGGGAGGAAAGGTCGATAGGGGGGATTGGAGGGGACTATGACCACACAACCTATACCGCCCTTAATCGACTTCTTTCAGCATATCAAAGACCCACGAATAGAACGGAATAAGGCTTATCCTTTGCTAGAGGTTATCGTTATCACCCTGCTGGCCGTCATGGCTTTCGCCGAAGGCTGGGAAGACATCGAAACATACGGGAAATCCAAAGAAGGGTGGTTGAAAAAGTTCCTGCCCCTGGAACACGGTATACCCAAACACGATGTCTATAGGCGGGTCTTTACCCGCCTCAAACCTGAAGCCATCGCCTCCTGTTTCATGGAATGGGTGCGGGCGATTAAACGGGACATTACGCGAGAAGTCATCGCCATAGACGGGAAGACCGTCCGGGGGAGCTTTAACACCCGAACGGGACAGAAAGCCATCCATCTGGTCAGCGCCTGGGCCACGGAGAACCGGCTGGTGTTTGCCCAGGTAAAAACCGGGGAAAAGGAGAATGAGATCACGGCGATACCCACATTATTAGAGATGATAGCTTTGAAAGGATGTATTGTCACGATAGACGCCATGGGATGCCAGTATAAGATAGCCGACCAGATCGTTGCCGCCGGAGCCGATTATCTGTTTGCCCTGAAGGAAAACCAGGGGACCTTGTATGAGGATGTGAAAACCTATTTTGAGGATGTTGACCAGACCCATCCGGACCCGACTGTCGCCGTTCATACGACATTTGACGTGGATCACGGCCGGATTGAGAAGCGGTTTCATGGGATTACCTCTGATGTGTCCTGGCTTATCGAGCGGCATCCTGCCTGGAAGAGTATCACCTCTATCGGGATGATTGATTCCAAACGGGAGATAGGAGACAAGGTTTCTTTTGAACGGCGCTTGTATGTTTCCAGTCTTCCCCCGGATCCCGAGTTATTTGCAGTCACGGGGCGGGCTCACTGGGGGATAGAAAACTCGCTGCATTACGTGCTTGACGTGGCGTATCGGGAGGATGGGGCGCGGATAAAGAGTGGGGAAGGGCCTGAGAACTGGGGATATTTCCGGAAGATAGCGATGACGGTGGCGAGGGCAGACCGGGAGTCGAAGGACAGTGTGAAGAGCCGGGTGAAACAGATGGCGTGGTCTGATGATTATTTGGAGCGGCTGCTTTTTCATTCATCCTTTGCTTGTGAAGCCGGGGCTGCCGCGTCTTCCGCATAAATTTATATGCGCTCGCCCTGTGCGGGAACCGGACTGTTTTGAGAGGCCCGAGAGGCTTTCTTGAAACTTCAGTTTTTGGAACAGCCTCCAAACTCCAGGGCCAGCGCATCTAAACGACCACCGCCTAAAGGCGGTGGGTTTTGTAGCGGCTGAAAGCCGCATTGGGGCTAAAGCCTCCTTAAATGTCCTTTTGCTAAAGCAATCTAAAGCTTGCGACTGAAACTCGTTCCTTTATATCCTTCTTTCCTCTATCTCGAAATTGTTCCTCTCTCCATGCTCATATTGGTTCTTTATATATCCCCATATCATCTCTTGCGTTATCGTCTCTGTCGTCGCGCGGAAATTATCGTCCCAACAAGTACCGACCCAAATACCGCTTCTCTAATTCGGGAAACTCTTTGGCTCCCCCTATCGGCAAGACCTGCTTAAAGCTGACCGCCTAAAGGCGGTGGTTTTAAACCTGGCACATGGAAAATAAAATTGCAGGCAGGGATAAAACTGTTATTACACAGTATGCAAAGTATAAGGCCTGGGCTAAACATCATTTAGATGAATTGAACGAGAAATATAAAGATAAAAATCTAAAGGCAACAAAAAATCTAAAAGTTGTCATAATTACAGATAAAATTGATGAGAGTTTAGAAATAACTTGTAAAGATGAAAATATCCCATTAATTTATATCGATGGAGGTGTGATATTTGAAGAAATTGTACCGTATAGCAATTTCTAATAGCGCACTTACTTCGCCTAACTATGTTGTCGAATTAATCGATTTTAATGATTCCTGACTGGATTGATTTCAGAGGCGGGTTTCATAATTCCTTGTATTATATTAGACCTGTTCGACAATCCCATTAAATTCCGCAGTTCAGATTTCGGACAGAGTATTTGTTACAGGCTTTTTCTCCTTCGTTCAGCTTATGGTTCCTGCCAGCCATGTTTTTAATTGTACCGAATACAGCACAGGTAAAACTGGACTTATACAGGACTTCCCATTTACCAATGTATTCTATCGTACTTTCCAGGCTGGGACGCGTTGACAGCGGGGCAGCGGCAGTTTGCCGTCGCTGTACAGAATCATGTCACGCGAAGCGCGGTGCCGGCGGTAACACACGCGATTTTGCCATACCCAAGTAAGCGCACGCGGGAGCGTGTTTTTGCGATAACAGGTTTTCCGGGCAAGAGGCCCTACAAAGCTCTTGTTGTATATACAATACAGGTTACGGGCCGGGCAAAATCGCGTCACGCGGGTGCAGGCACGAACCTGTATATGCAGAGCATATACAGGTTCGCGCGTTGCCGCTGGGCGCGCGCACGGGATTGTAGCGGAAAGCCCACAGGAAGCGCATGGGCGCTTCCGAGGACTTGGAGCGGAAAGCCCGGTTTTTTGCCCGTGGTTTCCACGGGCAAAAAATGCGCCCGGATGCGTTTATTCTGGCAATTTCGTCCTTCCGGCTTGGAATTTTTTTTGAAATTCATTATAATTTGGATAATTTAGGAGTAATATGAAATTTAGTGATTTGAATCTTGATGCGCGTCTTTTGAGGGCTGTGGAGGAGGCGGGTTTTGTGGAGTGCTTTCCTGTGCAGGAGGAGACGTTTGGGCGGACTTTGAGTGGGCAGGATGTTACTGTTCAGTCGCAGACTGGGTCGGGGAAGACGGCGGCGTTTTTGGTTACGATTTTTCAGCAGTTGTGTGTGGGGGAAAAATACCGGGGGCGGAAGGCGCTTGTGATTGTGCCGACGCGGGAGCTTGCGACGCAGATTGAGGTGGATGCGAGGGCGCTGGGGAAGTATTTGCCGTATAGGATTGGGAGTTTTTTTGGGGGGATTGGTTATGGCGCTCAGGAGGCGCTGCTGAGGGAGGGGGTGGATCTTATTATTGGGACGCCGGGGCGGCTTATTGATTTTTCTCATCAGAAGAAGATAAATCTTCAGGATGTGGGGATTCTTGTTATTGATGAGGCGGACAGGCTTTTTGATATGGGTTTTTTGCCGGATTTGCGGAAACTGTTGCGCAGGATGCCTGCGGCACAGGAGCGTTTGACGATGCTTCTTTCGGCGACGCTGGGTTTGCGGGTTTCGAGTCTGGCGTGGGAGTATATGAATGGGGCGCAGGAGATCGAGATTCATCCGGAGCAGGTAACGGTGCAGACTATTACTCAGGAGATTTATCATGTGTCTTCGGCGGAGAAGATGCGGCTTTTTCTGGGTATTTTGAGGAAGGTGAATCCTAAGAACGCTATTATTTTTACGAATACCAAACATGCGGCGGAAGAGGTTTGTAAGCGTATGGAGATAAACGGTTACAAAAGTCAGTTTATTATTGGGGATTTGCCGCAGAAAAAGCGTTTGCGTATTATCGACGATATGAAAGAGGGGTCGATTAGTTTTCTTGTTGCTACGGATGTGGCGGCGCGGGGCTTGCATGTTGAGGATCTTGATTTGGTTGTCAACTACGATGTGCCGGAGGATGCGGAGAATTATGTTCATCGTATTGGCCGGACCGCGCGTGTGGGGAAGAGCGGGCTGGCTGTAACTCTTGCCTGTGAGAAATACGTTTTTGGTTTGGAGGCTATTGAAAAATACATTGATCAGAAGATTCCTGTTCAGTCCTTTGCGGAGGAGGAACTTATGGAGGACAAGAGCGCTGGGATGAGTATCCGTACCGGGCGCTATGGTCATGGCAGGGACGAGCGCGGGGGGGATCGGCATGGCAGGGACGGGGACAGGAGAGACCATATAGAGGGCCGCGGGCGGGATGGCCGGCGAAGGCGGGAGTCTGGTTCGGGCGGAAAACCCGCGGGCGGGTTTTCCGCCGGGGGGCCTGTGCGGGACGCGGCGGGAAGCGGTTCGGCGCGGGAGCAGGTTCCGCCGCAGGAGCATGGTTCGCCGCAGCCGCCGCAGCCACCACACTCCCCGCAGCCGCCATATTCGCCGCGCTTGCCGCAGGGGGAGGGCAGACAGAACAGGAAGTCCGGCGGCAGGGGCAACCGGCGTCCTGGGGATAAAAAGATGAGCAGGGAGGAGCGGCTGGCTTTTTACCATGATAAATACGGCGAAGAGTTTGGCGCGGGACCGGCCGCTGCGGCTTCGCCGGGGCGCGGGGGAAACAGGGATTCCTTCCGGGCGGAGGGCAAAAGATCCGGTCGGAGGGACAGATCCCGGCGCGGGGATTTCAGGGACGCGCAGACGGGCGGCGGGCACGGGCAGGCAGGCCGGGATGGGCAGAACGCGCGGGAGACGGGGAAACAAGAGCGAATCCAATCGAAGTCTCAATTACAATCGCAGTCCACATCATCATCACATTCACAATTACCGCCACAATCACAGTCTCCATCGCAGCCGCAGTCTCCCGGAAAGCCGGGTCTGGTAGGCAGAATTATCGGGTTCTTCAAAAAGAAGAAGTAGCCTCCGCGCTGTATGCGGATTGTTCTGTCCGGCCCGCGCGGCGGGTGGCGAAGAGAGGCGGCCTGACATGCGCATTGCCATTATAGGCGGCGGGCCGGCGGGTCTTATGGCCGCGGCCTGTCTGGGCGGGGCCGCCGGGGTTTTTGAGCGCGGCGGCCGGCCTGGCAGGAAACTGCTTCTTTCCGGCGGCGGCCAGTGCAATATTACCCACAGCGGCGGCGTCGGGGATTTTCTTCCGTGTTATGGCGGGAACGGCAGGTTCCTGAAAGCGGCTCTGTACGCTTTCCCGCCGGAGGCTCTTCTGGGGTTTTTCCGCGGGAGAGGTCTTGATTTCATTGTCCGCGAAGACGGGAAAATCTTCCCGAAAACGCTGAACTCCGCCAGTGTTCTGGAGGCGCTGCTCAAGGCGGTCCGGGCCGCGGATTTTCATACCAGTACGAAAGTTACGGCGCTGCGCGGGGTTTCCGGCGGTTTTGCCATTGAAACAGCAAAAGAAACAGAACTAGAAAAAAAACCGCTGGCGGAAAAAAAGGTTTACCGGGCGGATAAAGTTATTCTCGCGGCGGGAGGCCGTTCCTGCCCGCACACAGGTTCCGACGGCAGCGGTTTCGCGCTTGCTCAAAGTCTGGGGCACACGATACGGTGGCCAAAACCGGCCCTGTGCGGGATACTCAGTCCTGGTTTTGAGTCCCTTGCGGGAAACAGTTTCCGCCATACTGGTGTGGCGGTTTTCCGTTCGGAAAACGGCGGCGGCGGAGCGGGCCGCCTTGTCCTGCGTGGAGAAGGCGATCTCCTTTTTACCCACCGGGGAGTTTCGGGGCCTGTCATTCTGAACCTGTCCCGGTATATCGAGCGGGGCGATACCCTTGCCGTAAACTTTCTGCATCCGCGCAATCCAGAAGGATTTCTCCAGGCCTTTTCCGCTGTGGTAAAAAAGGAGCCGCGCAAAACAGCCGGTACGCTTCTTGCCGCGTATTCCCTTACGCGGGCGCTGGAAGATTTTATCCTCGCGCGCGCCTCGATCCCGCGTTCAAAAACCTGCGCCACGCTTACCCGCGCGGAAACGCGTGAACTCGCGCGGCAGCTTGTACGCTTCCCGGCACCGGTCGCGGCGACAGAGGATTTTCACAGCGCTATGACGACCGCCGGAGGCGTCAGTCTGGACGAGGTAAATCCCAAAACTATGGAATCGCGTATCGTGCCGGGGCTGTATTTCGCGGGGGAAATTCTGGACATCGACGGCGACGAAGGCGGTTACAACCTGCAAGCCGCCTTTTCCACGGGGTATCTGGCCGCACAAAGTCTCGCATTATAATTTTTAAGCCATTCGCGCGGCCCAAAAGCGTTTACTTTTTTTTCGGAAAAACGGATGTCTTTGGGCGCATTTTTGGCGCGAAGCGCCAAAAACCAGGCTTTCCGCTCCAAGTCCTCGGATTTGCTTATGCAAATCCTGTGGGCTTTCCGCTGCAATCCTTTGCGCGCGCACCAGCGGCTGAAACAGGCCATAAAAGCAGGCCCGCCCATATATGAATGTTTCACATTCATATATGGGCGATCAGCCCGGCTGCCTGGAACCAGCCTACGGGCTTGTGACCAGCAAGACTGTTCTTATTCAGTGCCAATGTATTTTAATTCTTTCGGTATTATTTTTTGGAATTTTTTGTCCAGTGTCCATATTTTTGAATTACTGTTTATTCCATGTAACAAAATCATTGCATCTATTAACCCAACGCCCGTATCCACTAATTTATTCTTGCTTGAATACTTCCCTGCCTCTATTATAATATCCCGATATTCTTTCTTTGGTAAATATTTCCAATAATTCATTATTATTATTTCTTCTTCATATTTATTTTTAATACCTTGTAATAATTCTCCAAAAACGCATTCAACTGCCAGAATTTCCTTTCTTTCCAGGAATGCGGATATTTTTGGATAATATTCCCGATTGTTTCTTAAATATTCTATCCAGACGCCTGTGTCAAGTATTATCATTTCCGCCGGTTTATTTCACGGATTTTTTGCCCATTATGTATAATAACAGGCTTTTGAGCGATTTTTTTGTTTAATTCCTTAATATGGAAAATATCTATCCAGTCTTGTAAGGCTATTGTTATTGCTTCAGTAACAGTGGAACACAGTCTATATCTAGCCCTGTCATTGCGCATAACGTTCCGGCTGTATATGACGTTTTGGCGGCCCGAATAAGGGCTTGCGTAGCAAGACCGGGGCTGGCAAAATGTGGGCGGAATGAGCCGTGGGAGGCGTAGCCGACCTAGGCGAATGGAACCCTGGAGGCGCTTTAGCGCCGGAAC
>JAISAF010000103.1 GCA_031266855.1 Spirochaetales bacterium | reverse complement strand
TAACGGGAAGAGGCGGATTTTTTAAGGAGCGTTATTATGGCGTATTTGACAAAAGAGATCGCGGACGCGCTTTGTGCGGTCATCGCGCTGGGATTCTCGGCACCGAAAATAGATCGGCGCCGTCCGATGATCTATGAATATGACGAGCTCGAAGATAAGGAGGGCTATGAAAAGGTCCGCGATTTTTTTAACCGCTATAAGGTGCAGGTTATTGTTCAGATGTCTCCCTGCCAGACTTTAATGCCGTATGTATTGGGAACCGATCTGCCGCTGGAGCAAAAACAAAAATTTATCGATAACCTGATAAATAAAAGCGACAGAGTAAGAATGATGATGAAGAAGGCCGCTGAAAAAGGCAATCCGAAGGGAGCGTACATCGGCATAGCTTTCACGGTAGGTACCGATAGTGAAACTCCGGCGCAAGAAATCGATCCGTCTGTTTTCGGCCCGTCGGAGCTGTGCCTGTATGACCCCGTTTACCGCCAGGTTACCGACTGCTGCGTTAAAAAGGCATACGATGAAGCCAAAAATAACACCAACGCCGCCGCCGCCGCGGTGGTAGAAGGAAACGGGAACAAGTCGGACAAGATGTCCAAGTATGACAAAGCTTATGAGTCGGGGAAACTTTTTAGAAGCTGCCACGGCATGATTCGGGCAATGGCGACGCAGCCCGCTCCCGCCGCGGGCGGCACAACGGTGTATGCGGAGCTTGCCTTGGGCGGCGGCACGAAAAAGGTTTCATCATGCCTGCCCTGCGCCATGTTTATGGAGTCCTTCGGGAAGCCGGCTTCCTCGATACATCTGGGCCGGGGCGATAACTGGGGGCTGCCATGCGACGTACCGGCGGATGTAAAGACGGCATGGAAAAAAAGCATTGTGGATAATTACGAAAAGGGAATATCGCTGTTTAATCCTGTTGTGCCGTTTATCGACGGAACCCCAAGTTTTGACAATTATATCAAGAATCAAATCTGTAAACCTCTTGATAAGTTTATCGATGAACTCCCGGCAGTTTTTCTGGAAGCGTTAACATTTGAAAGTCCCTTTTCAGCAAAAATTATCAACACCTCCACGGGCAGGCTTTCAAATACTACCGGCACTTAACGCTGGAATGTAGAAATAAGTAACCGTCGAAACCCCGCTGCAGGCGCGTCGCGCTTGACGGGGAAGGCGTTTGTTTAACAGGAGGACCTTATGGCTATTGGGGCGCAATTTGCGGGGCTTGACATGGGCAAGCTCATCGGCGGGCCGCTTACGGCGGCGGCGGACGCCAGCATCACGCTGGCGCGGAGTACGGCGGAATTTATCAATACGGTGGGGTTTAATCCCGACCAGTCGGCGCGGACGGTCCTGTTCAAATTTGAAAAAAGCGACCAGGACCCGCTGGGGAATCCGGTACGGAACGAGATGCGGATGGAAGTGCCGATGCTGGCAATCGTCCCTATTCCGAACCTTCAGATCGACGAGGTAAACATCCTGTTTGACATGGAGGTGAAGGAATGTGAAAAATCAGAATCCTCCCTTGACGCAGGGGCCAAGTTCTCCCTCAGCGCAGGTTTCGGGCCGGTAAAAATCAACATAACCGGAAGTGTTTCCGTCCACCAGAGCAATACCCGCAGTTCGGACAATTCCGCCAAATACCATGTTGATGTGCGGGCGACGAACCACGGCTACCCCGAAGGCTTGGCGCGCGTCATGGACATCATGGCGGCTTCGGCGGCTCCGGTCCTACTGGAAAGCAGGATGGTTGACGGGAACGGCAAAGAAGTAGACGCCGCGTCAAAGGCGAAACGGGCGGCTCTCAGCGAATCTTACGCGAATCAGCAGCGCCTGGGGACGGCTTGCAAGGCCGCTTCCGAAAAGTATGAGGCAAGCCTTACAGGGCTGCGGGACAGCATCAACAGCATCGCCAACGCCCAACGGCAGTCGATTCAGCAAAAGATGAACACGGCGCAAGGCGGGGATGAAAAGGCCGCTGACGAAGCTCGGGAAAAATTCAGCGGCCTGCTTGAATCTTTGGACGAAACTTTCTCACGGGCGTCCTCGGAAGCGAAACTTACCGTTGAAGGGGCGGCGGATACTGATGGAATTCCCGTGTTTACCGCCGCCTTCGACATGAAAAACGCTAAGTTCGATCCCGCGGGAGACAAACTTACGGCGCTGGGAGAAGGCGATGCGGGAACCGCGCAGAATTATTTAAAACAGGCGATCGAAAATTTCAAGACCTTCAGGCAGCAGGAAGAGGCGCTGGCCGAAGAACGCGCGAAATATAACGATTTGCTGATGAAGCGGTAAGGGCGGCATTTTCCATGAACGAAAGCGCAAACCTCGGGCTAATCTCCGGCTCGATGCGAATCGAATGCGGGGTTTGCGCGGTTTGCGCTTGAAATTGCTTACGGCTTACAGGAGGATTTTATGAGCGCGGAAGGAAGTTCGCGGGTTAACCTGCGGCAATTAATTTATTCGTCGCTTGAGTCGATTATCGAAGCGAACGCGAGAATGAGCCAGAATATGGTTGACACTATCATTAAATTCAGCGACGACAAGGGCCATGACTCGGACGGTTATCCCGTGGTACAGCTTAAAACGCTTCAGTTGGTTTACGACCAGATGCGGCACGACGAGCTTGATATGCTTTGCACGGAAAAGATAGGCCTGGAGGTCCCGCTCCTTTCGATAATTCCCTTGAGTAACATGAGGGTGTCGAAAGGGAAAATTCAATTTTCTGCCGAGGTGCAGGAAATTGAAGCGCAGGACGGCAAGGTTGAGATTTATACAAAAATTATCGCGCCGGAAGGCGAGCGGAGCGGGTTATGCTCCAAGATTGATTTTGAAATAGAATTTGAAAGCGATCCCGTCTCGGAGGGATTATCGAGGGTGATTGACCGGTTGAGCCAGAATTTTATCCCGACGGCGCATGAAAATTATCCTATCGATTCGGACGGCAGACCCCTTACGGATGAGGAGCGCGAAATTTATGAAGATAGGAAGAAACGGGTCAGGCGGGTAAAGAGGCTGCAAGATATTCTCTCCCGCTTGAGCGAATCCCAAAGGCTTGACGAAGGCAGGGGTGAAGAAGGGGACGCGGGACCCTTTAAAGACTTTGAGCCGTACAAACGGGATTTAGAAGAAAGCCTGGAACGCGCGAAACACGATATGCTTATGGAGGACATCAAAACGGAGATTGAACGCGAAGAAGAGGCGGAATCGCCTGGGAAGGAGGCGGATAATGGAAGACCGGAAAGAAAAAACCATCATAAATGACACCCGTTATGTGCAAATTGTAACGATTGGGGGAATTGACCCGAACAGCCCGCTCACCGATGAGAAGCAGCGCGCTCAGGTCGAATTGCTGAATAAGCTGCTTTCGGGGTACCCCAGGGGGACGATCATCGGGAAAGACACGGCGATAGGGCGCTATATGCTGGGCGAACACGAACTTTGTATGCAAAAGACGAGCTACCATGTGGCGTTTGCCCGGAAACCGGAGGGTATCAATGAGTTCGGACAGAATATCCCTGGATGATCTTCTGCTTGCTTTTACCGAAACACTGGCTCGTGTAAATCGCGGCCTGGGGCGGCGGGACGGCGGCGGCAGTATGCCGGGTCTGCGGATAAAGGGCGGCGCGATAAGGGTGAACGCGGCCCCCGTTCTAAAGGACGAGACCGTGGAGGGCAAAAAAATTACCCGGATATACCTGAAGCTGAACGGCTTTGAAGCAAAGAAAACGTTTGGTTTCGAGGTATCCCTGTGAGACAGACCGCGGTATAACCGGTCGGTTTTGCCGGCCAAGCCCCGTATTTTTCCGCCGGGAAGTCTTGCAATGTCCTATATGCAAGGCGGAGGGGCGGTCAAAAATCCTGTAAAAGAAAACAGCCCGGCGGGGCGGAACATTACCGCAGCCAATCGGGAATTTTTTATCTGCCCGGCCGCCGAAACGGGCGGTCTTCCGGGAACCGAGCTGCCATTCCGCTGTCATGATTTTTTCTCTCGATGATGCTTCTGACGTGAACGGCCTTATAAGATAAAACGGTAAGTCTGGCGGAAGGGTAAATATATTCGGGTATATTCAAAGACGGAAAGATTTGCCGGACGGCGCTTGCTATGCCTTAACGTCCGGCAGTATGCAAACCATCGAAGGAGTGCGGGATTGATCGTCATAGAAACAGGTTCCCCGCGGTTAATCGTTTATGCCGCCGGTATAGGGGGCGGGGATATTATCATTAGCCGGGAGTAAACCGTGTATACGCATTGTAGGGAATTTTTACTTTTGTGTTTGTTTTCCTGCGCGGCGGCGCCGGTTCCCGCGGAAACAGAAGACGCCTTCGTGCGGGCGGGGGTGCATATCAGCCCGCCTTTTGTGATGGCCGGTGAAACAGGCGCTTATGAGGGAATGGCCGTAGATCTCTGGGACGGGATTTCAAACGCCCTTGGCCTGCGAACCGAGTATACCGGCTACCGCAGCGTGGACGAACTGTTAAAAGCCCTGGAGTCTAACGAAATAGACGTAGTGGTTACCAACCTCACCGTGACCCATGCCCGGGCGCAGTTCATGCGGTTTACCTATCCGTGGTATGACGCCGGGCTTCGGATTATGATAAATACCGACGCCCGTAATTCATTCTGGCATGAAATAAGGAAAGCGGGCCGCCTTAACGCGTATCTGCTGCTGGCTGGCGCGTTGATTGTGTTTTCTCTTGCCGTAACCATCATCCGTCGCGCCCTGAATCCGGCTTTCCCCCGGAGCTGGCTGGACGGATTTTCCCTGAATTTCCGCAGCATCATCTCTACCGCCGTTTCCGGTACTATTCCTGAAAGCTTCGACCGGATCGGCGGGGAAAACAGATGGTTCCACAACATTATTACCGCCCTGTTGAGCCTCTGCGGAGTGGCGCTTGTTGCCTACATCACTTCTACGGTTACCAGCGTTATGACCACCGTATCGCTTACGAATACGGAAATTTACGCGCTGGCGGATCTTGCCGGAAAAAAGGTCGGTGTTCTTGGAGGGAGCGCGGCGGCGGAGTACCTGCGGCGATCCGGGTTTGCCACCCTCGCGTTCGACGACATTGACGCGGCGTCTTCCGCGCTCCTTGGAAAAAATATTTCCGCCGTGGTCGCCGATGCTCCGGTGGTCGAATATTCGGCGCGAGCCCACCCCGGTTCCCCAGTAAAGGTTACGGGCGAATTGTTTCATCCCGATAAATACGCATTTGCCCTGGGCAGGGGAAGCGGCCTGGCGGACTCCGTTTCGGTTCAGATTATCAAATTTCATGAGGATATGAGCATACCCAGGCTGAAATATTTTTATTTTGGAACGCCTGGTAATGACGCCGGCGTTCATTCATTTGAGCGGCAGTATTATGAACGCTTTTTTAGCGAATACGATCCCGGGTGATCCCGTATTCTATTTAAAAACATTTGTAACTATTCAGCCATAAACAGCGGGAAAAATCTATAAATTCCGTGTATTTTTAAGCGATAAAGGCAAATTTTAGCAAAATTTCAGAGAATTTTTTGAAACGCAAAATTCTTAGAAAAATATGCCTTCTGAAAAAGTGATAAAAACCTTCAGAATTCGCCAAATTTACCTTGAATTTGACAAAATTCAATGGTTTTTTTAGCTCTAACCTGGCTGAATAGTTACAAACATTTTAAAAAGCGCACTTCGAGAAATTTGAACTTTACTCCCGCCGCCATTTAACCTGAAGCGCCGAATCGGGCAATAGCCGTCCTTAAACTGAGCTTGTAATTATTCTTCCGTAAACCCCCGGCTATGCCGGGGAGACTTGATAAGGCTATGCCGTGTTCTGTGTGATCCGAATAACGCAATAATATAAAGTACTCCCGAGAAAGCCCTCGAAAAAGGCACCCAGAGGAGTACAAATGAAAGATTGGCATACAAAGTATAAAGCAAATCAGAGATAAATGGAAGTAGAGAGCAAAAATAGCAAATGAAGGATAAAGTAGTAATCGAGACATTTTGAAAGGAAAAAGAATTGTAAGTTGATTGCCCCCTTTAAGGGGGCTTCCTAAAGCCACCGGCTATGCCGGTGGATTATTACGTGCGCCCGGCATGGGGAGTAACTCGGCGGTGAAAGTCCGCTACACGCTTGGTAGTAGGAAGTGTTAGCTGAACGGCAAGGGTGTCCATCGTGAGGTGGAATCTGAAGGAAG
>JAISAF010000096.1 GCA_031266855.1 Spirochaetales bacterium | reverse complement strand
GGAGAATGGCGCATCCGCGGGCATCCTCCGCCGCTGTTCCAGCAGCTTCCCCAGCCGCTCTCCGTTCAGGTCCCCGGTTAAATCCCTCAGCCATATATCGTCCTCTCCGGTAAGCCGCCTGTTTTCAATTATCTGCACCGGAAGGATATCCCCGGAAACATAATATATTCCCGGCCACTTCTCCTGTATCCCGTACCGAAGTACATCACGAAGATAGTCCAGCAGCTTCCGCGGATGCTCGCCTGTCACAAAGCTCACGGTCATATCCGTTATTTCCACATGGCTGAGTACCGAATACAGCCGCGCGTATGCCCCCGCCACTTTATGGAAATCCTCAACGGAAAGGTAATCCTCCGGGCTTTTGTATTCAATCAGGTTCACTTCCCGGAATACGGCTCCCACGGGATTTTCTATGACAGCCTCCTTCGGCTTCCTGACGATGACCACATCTATCCTTAAAGGCTCGGCGTTAAGCGGATGCTCGAACGCGAAGCTCAGTACATCCCGGTAGCGGTAGAGTTCCAGCCGTATCGCGTCATAGAAGGCGGTATGCCAGGTAATAGTCTGCTTTTTTTCCTGTCCATCCGTTCCGTTGCTGATAAGTCACCTTCCTGTAAGGAAAATATAGCATAAAAATCCATATCAGGCAATGCCGTGGCAGCTTGAGAACCAGGCCGCGGCAATTGCCTGGGCGCAGAATTGCCGAAGGCAATTCTGTAGCTCTAACCAGGCGGTCGCAATTTTGGACAAAATTGCGTGATGTGCTACCAAACGCGCAGCGAAGTGCACGTCTTTATCACCTACCGGCTGCCGCCCCACGGGCACCAGGCAGGAACTTCAGGGACACACAACACGAAACCCATGATTGCCCCTGTAGGAAGGGTACTCGCTGTCCCCGCTATTGGCGACAGTGCAGTAAGCCACAAGATCGCTCCACCTACCGCCCCGTGCACGCCGGAACGTGCCCGAATCGGCCCCCGTATAGTCCGTCAGCGTCCCGGCCGGAACACTACCGAACCGGTCCCAGCACCATTCACATACGTTCCCTGTCATGTCTCTAAGCCCCAGCTCATTGGCGGCCTTTTTGCCAGTTTCATGGGTTTTGTTGCCGGAATTACCATCATACCAGGCATAATTACCTATACCTACGCTGTTGCTCCCATTACTGCCCGCAAAGGCTTTGCTGTACCCTGACGTATTTCGCTGGCCGGGATTTTCCATGTCCGCTCCCATAGCCGTCCACATCCACTCCATCATAGTCGGCAAACGGTAGCCGTTTTTCGCGGTGTTCATTATGGCGTCGTCCCAGGCGGAATTGCTGCCTATCGGTATGTCGTTATATGTAAGAGTATTCCAGTTTACCCCGCTTACGCTGTATACCGGCTCTTTCCCGTTAGCAAGACTCAGTTTGTTGCAGAACGCTATGGCGGCGTACCAGTTTATATTCTCCACAGGCCGCCTGTTCTGGGTCTCACCGCCATCTGCTCCGCTGATAAAATAACTTGGATTCGTTCCCATCACCGCCTGGAACAGCTCCTGAGTTACTTCGGTTTCTCCCATCCAGTAACCCGTGGTAATGACGCCTACATTCGCCCCCCCGCTGTCCCGCCGGAAGCTCCCGGCGGGGACAAAGCGGAAAGGGACGCTTACGCCGCTTAGGGTATGGATATCCTGCTGGCTTGGAGCAAAAGTAACGGTAACAGCGCAAGTTGCCGTTTTGGCGCCTTCGGCGGTTGTTACCGTAATTACCGCCGTACCCGCGGATACGGCGTTTACTGTTCCGCCGGATACCGTGGCGACGCCTGGGGTATTGCTTGACCAGCTTACATTCTGATTCGTGGCGTTAGCCGGGGAAACCGTTGCGGTCAGGGTTTCACTGCCGCCCACAGCAAGGGAAAGCGTCGTCTTATTAAGGCTTACCCCGCTTACCGCCACGGCTGTGGAACTTACCGTTACCGTACAGTCTGCCGTGTATCCGCCGTCCACGGTTGTTACTGTAATTGTTGCCGTGCCCACGGATACAGCGGTTACCACCCCGCCGGATACCGTAGCGACGCCTGGGGCATTGCTTTCCCAGCCTACACTTGGATCCGTAGCGTCAGCAGGGGAAATTATCGCGAACAGCGTTTCACTGCCACCCACGAGAATAGCTGTGGCGGTTTTATTCAGGCTTACCCCGCTTACCGCTACGGGTATGGAACTTACCGTTACTGTACAACTTTCCGTAAAGCCGCCATCCACGGTTGTTACCGTAATTGTCGCTGTGCCTGCGGATACGGCCCTTACCATTCCGCCGGAGGATACCGTGACGACGCCTGGATTACTGCTTAACCAGCTTACATTCTGATTCGTGGCATTGGCGGGGGTAATTATCGTGTCCAGCCTTTCACTGCCGCCCACGAGAATACCCGTTGCGGTTTTATTCAGGGCTACCCCGGTTACTGCCACAGGGGGAGTTTCGTCATCCCCGGCCCAGGGATTCCGGCATCCCGTAAAAATCATTCCCAGCGCCGTCAGCAGACAGAGGGCCGGGAACATCAGTTTTTTCAATCCCTGTCTTATCATTTTGAGTATCTCCTTGCGAAATTATTTTTTACCATTTCATAACCGCCGGATGACATGAACAGATCGCGGCAATCACCCCGTTTATGGGGAAAAAAGGGGAAGTTGAAAGTCTTTTTGTAGTATTGCGAAAATTAAAAGGCTATTGTACGGGGGGGGGGGGGGGGGGTAATAAGTCATTATGTGCTATCCTGTTGCACATAACGCTTGCGCGTAACGCGGCTACCCGCCGCTTTGATATTCCATATATTGAAAAATATTTCCGTCTCATAAGTGTTTCCTGTATATATATGCAGCATGCTTTTCCAAAAACAGCAAGCCCGACGACACGAAAAAAACATCAATGCTTTCATGTATCCTTCTCCAACTTTGCGGTAAAAATTCTCATTTTTTATCAGCCTGTACTTTTTTTGAATATGTGGGAGAGTTGCCTTATTTCCCTACAAAACAGGCTTCGCCTACCCCTATGCATGCTATTTTCATTAACCAGTCCGGCAGGCATTTTTTCCCAGAAAATTTTAAGAAGGATAGCAGTGGACAATATTTTACGGAACGAAAATTTTTATGTGATAAGCGGCGGGCCGGAAAACCCATGCGGTATCCCGCGTACACAGCGCCGCTCTCTATTTTGGCCGGATGAGGCATTTTGGGCCGTACCCGATAAGGGCGGTTCTGCCCGCCTGCCGCAGGGCTTCAATGACCAGGGCGCGGTTTTTTGGATTTTTATACTGCATCAGCGCCCGCTGCATGGCCTTTTCCCGGTAGGACTTGGGAACGAAAATTTTCTTCCCCGTCCTGGGATCAATTTCCGTGTAATACATACAGGCCGCGAGGGTTCCCGGCGTAGGATAAAAATCCTGAACCTGCTGGGGGGTAAAATGCCTGTCGCGGAAATATTCAGCGAGTTCGATTGCCGCGGCCAGGTCGCAGCCGGGATGCCCGGAAATGAAATATGGTACAAGGTACTGCTTTTTCCCCAGGCGGGCATTCATGGCGGCGTACTTTTTCTCGAATTTCCGGTATACGCTGTGTTCCGGCTTTCCCATAGCGGCAAGGACTTTTGGAGAAATATGCTCCGGCGCGACTTTAAGCTGGCCGGAAATGTGATGTTCGCACAGCTCGCGGAAAAAGCTTTCATCGCTGTCTTCCATAAGATAATCAAAGCGGATGCCGGATCGGATAAAAACCTTTTTGACTTTGGGCAAAGCCCCCAGTTCGCGCAGAAGAGCAAGGTAATCAGAGTGATCCACGCGGAGGTTTTTGCAGGGTTTCGGGAAAAGGCATTCCCTGCCGGGACAGGCGCCTTGTACGGTCTGCCGCCCGCAGGCGGGGGCGCGGAAATTCGCGGTGGGGCCGCCCACATCGTGAATATAGCCCTTAAAAGCGGGATCGGCGCTCATCTCCCGCGCCTCCCTCAGAAGGGATTCCCGGCTGCGGCTGGAAACAACGCGGCCCTGATGAAAGCTCAGCGCGCAGAAGGAACAGGAACCGAAACAGCCCCGGCAGCTTGTCAGACTGAACTTTACTTCGCTGATTGCCGGTACACCGCCTTCGGCCTCATACAGGGGGTGATAAGTACGGGTATAGGGAAGTTCATACACCCGGTCGAATTCCCCGCGGGAAAGCGGCGGGGCGGGAGGGTTCTGGATTACGAAACGGCTGCCCCCCGCGCAGGGTTCGGCCAGGGGAAGGCCGCGTACCGGATCGGTATTCGCGTACTGGATTTTAAAGCTTTCCGCGAAACGCGCGGGGCTGGAGGAAACTTCCTCAAAAGACGGTAAAAGAATTCCGTTCCAGTCTTTGGAAAGCCGGGGCGCCGCGTACACGGTTCCGGGGATACCGCTCAAATCCGCTTCCTGCCCGCCGCGCCTGGAGGCGGAAAGTCTTTTGGCTATTTCCAGGATCTGATATTCTCCCATGCCGTATACGAGAATATCCGCTTTCGCGTCAAGAAGCACAGACCGGCGCACCCTGTCGTCCCAGAAATCGTAATGGGAAAGGCGGCGCAGGGAAGCCTCCAGCCCGCCGAGGATGACGGGTACGCCTTTATATGCCTCGCGCGCCCGCGCGGTATAAACGATGCAGGCCCTGTCCGGCCTTCCTCCGCTTTTTCCGCCGGGGGCGTATACATCCCCGCGCCTTGGCTTGCGGGCAACCGTATAGTTTGAGACCATTGAATCGATATTCCCGGCGGTAATAAGAAAGGCAAGGCGCGGCCTGCCCAGGCGTTTCCAGCCGGCGGGGCTTTTCCAGTCGGGCCGGGAAATAAGCCCGACCTTATAGCCTTCGGCTTCCAGAAGTCTTGAGATAATGGCGATTCCAAAGGAAGGGTGATCAACATACGCGTCCGCGGTTACGCAGACAAAATCGCATTGCTGCCAGCCGCGGCGGCGCATATCCTCTTCGCATACCGGCAGGAATTCTTTCATAGGATTTGAAAAGGGTATCACGAAAAAACAAAAATGAAAAGCTCAGCTGCTGCGGGGCCAGGGCATCGGCATTTACTTTTCTCCCTGTATAATAGCGCATTTTTTGCGGACGTAGCCGCAAAAAACCGGGCTTTCCGCTTCAATCTTTTGGCTTGAGCCAAAAGGATTTCCGCTGCAATGCGCCCGAAGACGGTCGCTTTCCGATAGGTATGGATTGTCGTGGGCGCTATCGCGCCCCCGGAATCCCTTGTACCCCACGGGCTTGTTGCGCTTCGCGCAATTTGTTTTTCATAATGGCGGTAAACGCCGATGCCCTGCTGCGGGGCGGGGTGACGGTATGTGCTGCCACTGCTGGAATCAGGCCGCGCGGGGCTGCTTTTACGGCATGAGTTAGCCGCTGG
>JAISAF010000085.1 GCA_031266855.1 Spirochaetales bacterium | reverse complement strand
TATCAGGAATCAGGGCGCCTTTTTGGCGCGGAGCGCCAAAAACCGGGCTTTCCGCTCCAAGTCCTCGGAAAGCGCCTTCTGCGCTTTCCTGTGGGCTTTCCGCTACAATCCCTGGCGCGGCGGCAGCTTGAGAACCAGGCCCCGGAATTGCCGTGAGGCAATTCCGGGGGCGCATAATTGCCAAAGGCAATTATGCGCGCGTAACCATGCGGTCGCAATTTTGCTGGAGCAAAATTGCGTAGTCTGCCACCCTGCACAGCGCGTAACGCGCTGTGCAGGTCTTTATCACCAACCGGCTGCCGCGCGCACCAGCGGCTGTAAAACTTTTTCCGCGTTTTTTACTCCGCAAAAAACGTGGAAAAAGGCGGCAACCGCTAAGCGTGCGCGGCGGTAAAGCGCGCGATTTTGCCAAGCAAAATCGCGCGGCCTGGTTATACGCACGAAATTGCCTTCGGCAATTTCGTGACCTAGTTCCAGCCTGCCGCCACCACGGTAACAACAAACTGTTGCGATAGAACGTTTTTGGAGAGACCCTTTACTTCTTCGATTTCGCGGTAAAATTTCACGAGTTACCGGGCGCTATCAGCAATTGCGACGCAGACAGATCCCTCGCCGAGCGGGAGCTTTGGGATTTTTCATCATTCCTTTTTATAAAATATTTCATATTTCAACATTTCTTTCTTGATAACGTTATCATCGTCGTCACGAAAATCTCTCCACATTGCGTATTTTAACAATATTCCATTTTCCTGTAAATCGTAATTTACTCCAAGACCGCCAAACCCAAAGATAGTATCTGAACCATTACCAGTATCCGCTGCCCAGCCCAATAATTGCCCTATTAATTTATTATTTTCAATTCTCAAATAATTAAATTCTTTCGTTAAGAATAATTTCACAGTATCCACATTAATAGTTGAAAAACCGTCATTACCTTCCAGTTTTATTGGATAATTCGATTTACACCTGATTAGCTTTCCGTTTCCTTCTATATTTAAAATAATATAAGCTGATTTCAATTCCGCTATATTAAAATCAAATAAATCATCTGTATCAATAATAACATTATGATATTCATACTTATAAGTTCCTGCCAGCGCCTTTATACTTTCCCTTAATTCATTATCACATGATGCTAATAACGCTAAAATATTAAATACTATAATTATTCCAACAGAATTTTTAATGTTTAACTTGCAGAATTTCATATCGCCTCCATTGCAAATCTATTCAACTAATATATTTCTTGTCAATATATAGCATACGTAATTTTGCTGCTCGCCCATGCGTCCTGGCTGGTGGCAAAATCGCGAAGCGATTTTGCGCTGTCGCTGGCGCGCGCGCAAGGGATTGTAGCGGAAATCCTTTTTTACCGCGCAGCGGTAAAAAAGATTGGAGCGGAAAGCCCGGTTTTTTGCGGCACAGCCGCAAAAAATGCGCCCCCATTCTGGTACTAAAGTGAAATTATAAAAATTTTGAACAGGCTCTTATACTTATTTGACTTCGCGGGCTTCGCGGTAAAATTATTTTACGGGTTATCAGGCGCTACCGGCACTTGCGGGGACCTGCGGTTTTTTCATTCCCGTAGCGCGGCCTGTCTTTTGAACTGGTCTTCCAGTACAAGGCAGGTCATGGCTTCCACAACCGGAACAACGCGCGGACAAACACAGGCATCGTGCCGGCCCGTGGTGCGGACTTCCGCCTCCCGCCCGGCTGTGTCCAGCGTTTTCTGAGGTTTCGCGATGGAGGCCACCGGCTTTACCGCGACGCGAAAAATTATCTCCTGGCCCGTTGAAATACCGCCCAGGATGCCGCCCGCGTTGTTGGACAGAAAACCCGACGCGTTCATAGCGTCGTTATGTTCACTGCCTTTCATCTCCGCCGCGGCAAAGCCCGCGCCGAACTCAATGCCTTTTACCGCCCCAATCGAGAGCATGGCACGGGCGATTTCCGCGTCCAGTTTATCGAAAACCGGCTCCCCCAAACCCGGAGGAAGCCCGTTCACCCTGCACTCCACAATTCCCCCCGCGCTGTCGCCTTCCGCGCACAGCCGCGCGATACGGGCTTCCATTTCGCGGGCGGCGCCGGCGTCACAGGCGCGCAGGGGATTCTTTTCAATAACGCCAGGATCAAAGCTCCTACAGGCTATACCCGCCGCCCGTACTGTGTAAGCCAGTACGCTTACCCCCCGCAGCGCGAGGATTTTTTTTGCCACGGCCCCAGCCGCCACCCGGCCGAGAGTCTCCCGCCCCGACGCCCTGCCCGAACCACGGTAATCGCGTATGCCATATTTTTTCAGGTACGTGTAGTCGGCATGGCCCGGCCTGAAAAGGTCTTTAATCGCCGCGTAATCCGAAGGCCGGGCATCGGTATTGTACACAAGAAGAACAAGCGGAGTGCCACTCGTCTTTCCCTCAAAAACGCCGGAAAGGATCCGCACCTCATCGTCTTCCCCGCGGGGGCTTGTAATGGCGGACTGACCGGGCTTTCTGCGATCCAGCTCTTTTTGTATATCGCTCTCGCATAAGTCCAGCCCCGGCATAACCCCGTCAAGAACAGCGCCCAGAGCCCCGCCGTGGGATTCGCCAAAGGTTGTAACACGGAAAGCTTCCCCAAATGTGTTAGCAGGCATACCGGGTCTCCCCGCGGGAAGCAATATCCTCCAGGATTTCCCCTGGATTTTTCCCCCCCGTGTGTATGGTCAAATCCGCTTTCCCCCGGTACAGAGCCGTCCTTTTTTCGTACAAAAGATGAAAAGCCCCACGGGGGTCGTCCCCGGCAAGAAACGGAGGAATCCCCGAAGCCTGGATGCGCCGGAAAAGGACATCCTCGTCCTCCTCAAGATATATAAACAGGCATGATCCGGTAAAAGCGGCAAGGGCTTCGGGATTCTCAATCGTTCCCCCGCCCAGGGCAAGAACAGCCCGCCGCCCGTCCTCCGGGTAGTCCGCCATAAGGCATGCGAGGCTTTCGGCTTCCAGCGCCTGGAAAGCCTCCCGCCCCTCATCGCGGTAAATCTCCCGCAGCGTAAGGGGGCAGCCCCTTTGCCGCGAAACAAGAGCCTCGGCGTACCCGTCAAGATCAATGAACACCCTGCCCTCGCGCTCCGCCAGCATACGCCCCAGGGTGGTTTTGCCACAGTGCTTCATGCCCATAAGGACTATCACAGGCTTTCCCCGCTCTCCTTCATGGCAGCCAGCGCGCCCTGTTCCTGGATCGCCAGAAAAAAACGGGTAACCGCTTCCTCAAAACCAGGAAGAGCCGTCA
>JAISAF010000490.1 GCA_031266855.1 Spirochaetales bacterium | reverse complement strand
TGCTGTTGTGACGGAAGTTGACGCGGGTGACAGCTTTCACAACTGGGGCCTCGCGGTCGATCTTATTTTCACGCGGTTCGGGTATGACAACGGCTACTATAAGGGGAAGGAGTATAAGGGCGCAAACTACGGGAATATCTATATCGACACGGGCCTTGTGCGTTATGCGAAATCGCTTGGCCTCCGGTGGGGCGGTGATAATACGGGGCTGGTGGATTCGGCCCATTTTGAGTTCGGGATTCTGCCTCCCCCGAATATGAGGCAGGAGAGCCTTGCCCGGCCGAAATGGTGGGAGAACAAGACAATTTTTGATGACGGCGCGGACTGGGAGTACATGAACGGCAAACGTTCCGCCGCCTCTGTTTCCGCCCTGCTGGATAGTCCGGCTTCCTCCTCCGGCAGTTTTCTTTCCGGGGTGAAGGGTGTATTTATTGCTGCCGGTGTGGCGGTGGTGGGCTATATGGTTTATAAAACTTTTATAAAAAAGGGCTGATGATGGAACACTTGATACTTGTGTCAGTGCAGGACAGATACCTTATAGTTGACAGCTCCTACGGCTGGGAGCTGCGTTTTAATGATACGAAGGTTTTGAGGTATTATTCGGGCCGCTACATTGCCGACCTTTATGCGAAGATTGGCAGCGAGGGTCACGGGGACGATATTCTTCGGAATGTGAAACTCTGGTATGACGATAAAGACGAACCGGGCCGCTTCGACTGGCAGTTAAGCGAAATTCCGATAGTCGAGCTTACGGGCGTGAACGGGCAGGTTGTGCAGGTTGCCAACTGGCCCGAAGAGCAGCCCGTCCGGGTGATGAATTTCCCGGAGGTTCAGAAGGTTGAGCGGTCGGAGTATTCCCGGTTTTATTGTGGTGCGTTTGAGACTGCTTATAGTTTTATTGGTTTTATTAATGGTCTTGGTAGCCGTTTCCGGGTTGATATCGGGGCGGGCGGTTTCCGTGCGTGTTTTGATGGTTTTCTTATGGTTTCTCCTTCTTCTTCATCTTCCGGTAGTGTTGCGGTTTTTCTAAATGGTTTTTTGGATTATGGCGGCGGGGATGAATTTGCTGTGTATGGTAATGGGACGCGGTATCCTGATATTACTTCTCTTGCTGCTGGTGGTGTCTGTTTTAGTTATCTTGCTGCTGGCGGTGGGCAGATGAGGGTAAGTTATTCCCTGCGGTTTCTGGCTATTGGCGATCCGGCCTGACGTTATGCGCAATTCAAGCGTTATGCGCAAGAACAAAAAATTTTCGCCGGAGAACCTTGATACCTATTTTGACCGGCTGAATGTGATTCTTAACCTGTTGTCCCGACCGGGGGTTTTCCAGTATATGAACCCGGTTATTTTTCTGACGGGTATAATTTCGGATATTGAGAAGCTGACGGCTGTTCACGGGTTTCGGAAATGGAGGGGCCGGAATGGGGCCGGGTAGTTTTTGACCCGTAAAAAAAATTTGTGCGGGGCCTTGACAATATCGACATTATCATATAGGTTTGGAGGTGTACAGTGAAGAATGAGGCAAAAAGAAAGCTGATTGCCGCTGAATGGGGACGACGGAATATCCGCCTGTATGAGCGGCGGCACGGCGACTATATAGACCTGGTGCCGAGGGTGTACCGGGGTAATAACTATCTGGGGTGTGTAAGGGCTATGAGAATTTCGAGCGCGAATTTGTGCGGAGGGCCGAAAAAACAGATTTATAATTTTTCCTCGAAAAGCCGGAAGGCCATGATGATGAAGCTGGACTCGCTGTGCTGCGTTTTTAAGCCTAACTATTTTTTAACTTTGACCTATCCAAAGGATTTTCCCCGCGACGGGCGCCTTTGTAAATCGCATCTGCAACGATTATTTGCTTTTTTAAAAGGACAGGGCGAATTCAGGGGTTTGGATTCCGACGTAAAATTTTTTTGGAAAATGGAGTTCCAGTCGCGCGACGCCCTGCACTATCATATTCTTGTTGAATCCTCTCTTCCTCTCGATGATTTAAAATCTGCCGTCATAAAAAAATGGAAACAGCTAACGGGCAATACATACGAATGGGGCGGCGTAGACCTTAGCATAATCCGCGACGATTTCCGCGCGCGGATTTATACCGCGCTGTATACGCAGAAAAAACACCAGAATATTATTCCCGAAGATTTTCAGAATGCGGGCCGCTTTTGGGGTGTTATGGGGATTACCGAACCGACCGACAGTGAATTTCTTGAGAAAAGAGGCGGTGAAGAATTCCGTAAAAACAAATTCTGTCTACCAGTATTCGGAGAAGGCGCGCGGTAGAGGTCGAGGAGATTTTCCGGATTATACTTGCGAACAAAAACTTGCGCGTGAACAGCTTGAGGAATCGCCTCTTACGGGTTTTATTCTTTGACCGAGGAGGCTGTAAAAAGCATTTCAGGTGTATGGCTGCTTTTACGGTATCGCTTAGCCCCTGGGCGCGCAAGGGATCGAAGTGGAAAGCCCGCAGGATTTGCATAGGCAAATCTGAGGACTTGCAGCGGAGAGCCCGGTTTCCGGCGCGAAGCGCCGGAAATGCGCCAAAAAACAATTGCTTAGATTTCTTTTCGCAGTTCTTCCACGGCTTCTTCGTAGGACATAAGTCTTCCCCGGCAGCGCGCGTATGAGGCTTTTTTTCTGATACACAGGTCACTCAGGGTATTTGTCAGGTTTTTCAGAACGGCTTGAAATCCTTTCTGGTTTTCTTCGGGTATAAAATCAAGTGTAAGGGTTTGTTCAGTTTTTTCGAGTAGTGTGACCGCGCCGATATGACTAAGTTCCCCCGCAAGCCCGGCTAAAAACGGAAAGTTCGTGGAGGAAAGCTCGTAACGTCCGCCGGCAGCCAGCGACATAAGCGAGGGCGGTTTTTTCCCCTTCTCGCGGTAGCGCAGGTGGCAGACAGTTTTTACGGTTAAACCCCGCGGCAGGTTTGTATTAATTCCGCCGGGGCTGCCGGGGTCGTATTCGCATGGCTCATTATAGGTTTCAAAAGAAAAAACCTCTTCCGCTGATTCAACGCCTACGGACGAAGGCTGGGCAAACTCAAGAACAGGTTTTGGATTAAAGCCTTCGGTAAACCGCAGGGCGATTCCGGCGCGTAAAAGTCCGCGTTCCATAACCTGCATCAGGCTTAAATGCGGGAGAAACGCCGCGCTGCCGGTTTTTTCATAGCGGCAGATGTGGCGGTAAATACTACGGGGCGTTGGGGAGCGGGGCGGCGGCGCGGCCTGGGAAAATGTTTCCATCGATCCTTCCACCGGACGGGGGGAATTATCTGGAAGTGCCGCAGTATCAGCAGCATCCGTATCCGTATCCGTATCTATATCCCCATCTTCCTGCGCCGCGACAACCGGAAAGACGGAACCGCCGCATACACCGCAGGGGTGCGGACAGTGCCCGGTACAGGGGTCCGTAAGAACGCCGTCCGTGTGACATTTCCATTCGTTCCTGAAATACGCTGCCCGTGTTCCCAGGGAAACCGCGTCTTCCCAGGGAAGTTTGTCCTGCGGGGAACGGGGACTACAGGTATCACTCTCCACGTTCCAGCGGGCGGCGGCAAGTACGCCGCGCCATATCTCCGGGTGGGAACGGTCTTCCCAGGCGTCAAAGCGTGCTCCCCTGCCCCATGCCTCGAAAAGGAGATCCCCTACCCTTTTGCCGCCACGGGAAAAAACACCTTCCAGATAACTTTGAAACGGCGCGTGGTAGCCTACTTTGATAAAACCGGACTGTAAGCCGCGTTTAATACGGTTAATACTTTCAAGCGCTTCATCCTCGGTCAATTGGGCCGCCCACTGGTAGGGCGTATGAGCCTTGGGGATAAATGTGCCTATATTGATATTCAGGCTTATATGGGTCTGCGAATGAACAGCACGAACAAAATCAATAATATCCCCGGCCTCCTGTGCCCTGTCGTCATAAAACGGCAGGCCGATCATAAAATAAAATTTTGCCAGTTTCCAACCCTTATTTCTGGCTTCTTTCAAGATTGCTATAATTTTGTCCTGAGAGGCCTGCTTATTCAGGCTGAACTGAAAATCAGGCCGGGGGGTTTCAAGCGCGAATGTGAGTCCGCTTTTTCTGACTTCGGAAAGGGCCGAAAGAATCTGTAGTCCGAATGATTCAAGGTGAATGCTTGGCAGTGAGAATGAAACCTTGTCCTGGCTGTGAAGAGTATTCAAGTCCGCGACGAGCCGGGCTATGCCAGTATAATCCCCGCTACTTAAAGATGAAAGAGTTATTTCACGATAACCCGATTTATGTATCAATTTGTATACTTCTTCATAAATTTTCTCACGTTTTTTCATGCGAAAAGGCTTGTAATATACTCCAGCGTGGCAAAATCTGCATCCCTGGGGACAGCCCCGCATGATTTCAACAACGCCGTGATCCTGTACGGTTCTTAAACTGGAAACTGGTCCGCCGGAAAAAACGGTGTCTGGAAATCCCATCCAGACAGATCGCCGCGCCGCGGACGGCTTTCCCGCGTACCAGAAAGAAGAGGACTCCTTCATGCGTTCAAGAAGTCCGTTCCGGGAAGCGCCTTTAATTTTCATGGCCGCGAGGTCTTCCATTACTACTTTGAACTCAGCCTCGGCCTCGCCTATATAGACGGCGTCAAAAATATCTCCGAACGGAAGCGGATTTGTTATGGCGGGGCCTCCCGCAATGACAATTGGATCCTTGCCCGATCTTTCCACGGTTCGCAGGGGAATGCCACCCCTGTCAAGTATGGTAAGGACATTGGTAGCGGTAAGCTCATACCCAAGAGAAAAAGCGGCAATATCAAATAGAAAAAGAGGCCGTCCCGATTCAAGTCCGTACAGGGGGATACCGGATGTTTTAAGCAGGGCTTCAAAATCCGTGGCAGGACAGAATACCCGTTCACAGGAAACATTTTCCAGGGAGTTAAGAAGACGGTAGAGAATGGCAACGGCCTGATTCGACATGCCTATTTCATACAAGTCGGGAAACGAGACAACGCATTTCAACGCGGCGTCCTTTACGCATATACCGAACTCTCCTCCGGTATACCGCGCGGGATTTTCCGTCCGCCGCAGGATTGCGGATAATTTCTCAGACAGGTACATTTGTAAACCAGCTATACCTTAAAACGGCGCAGATAGAAACTCATAAGCAGGCCTATGCTGATTAGAACAGTCCATAGTGACGAACCGCCATACGAAAGAAAAAACAGGGGGATACCAGTTACCGGCATCAGGCTTATGGCCATTCCGACATTGACGAGAAAATGAAAAAAAATCATCATAATAATTCCCGCTGCCGCGATGCCGGCAAAACGATCCTTTGTTGAGCGGATAATAAATATGCCCCGGATAATAATAATAAGAAAAAGCGCGAAAACTATGCTTACTCCGGCAAAACCCCACTCCTCCGATATAATCGAAAAAATAAAATCCGTACTCTGCTGCGGGATATAGCGGTAATGGCTTTGTGTTCCCTTGAGAAAGCCTTTGCCCCACAGCCCGCCCGAACCGACAGCCGTTACTGACTGGATAATGTTCCAGCCCGCTCCCCTGGCATCGACATTGGGATCAAGGAAAACAATAAGACGCATTATTTGATATTCCTTAAGAACCTTTCGGAACACAAAGGAACCGCACAAAGCAAACATCAGAATTACGGAAAAATAGGCTATCCAGTAAAAATAACTTTTTTTTGTAAAAAAATACCCGCTAATCGCCAGGACACAGATACCGGCGACACCGGAAATAAGATAGACCGAAAGGTGCGTGTTGGTAAGAAGATTCACGGCAGGGATGGTTCGTTTTGCGAGGTAAATCTCATACGCGGGAAGCATGGTAAGAACAACAAGCAGGAAACCCGTAAAAACAATAAAAAGAATGTGCCGGGTTCTGGCGCCCGCAATAAAAAACATCGCAAGCGCGATAGGAAGAAAAACACTGGCGGTTCCCAAATCCGGCTGGAGAAGAACAAGCCCCATAGGAAAAAGAACAATACCCAGATAAAGAACAAAATACCGCACGTCTTTTATTTGGGCGTTTTTTTTGTCAAGGATATGCGCGAGAAAAAGAATGACAGCTATCTTGCAAAATTCCGAAGGCTGTATGCCAAACTCCCATATTCCCAGCCAGGACCTCGAGCCGTTGACAACGCGGCCGATAAAAAGCGTAAAAATAAGGAGCGCTATCAAAATCAGATAGATGCGCAGGGACAGTCTGCGGACAAAACTGTAATCAAACGAAATAAAAAGAATAAGAAGCCCTATACCGCTCAGCGCCCACACGGTTTGCCTGATGTACTCGTTTGAATAGACGATGCCGGTTGAGGTAACTCCGCTGGAAAAAATAAAAGCGATTCCAATAGACACCAGCGCAATGGTCGCTATAAAAAGAAGAAGGTCAAAACCAAAAACGGACTTGCTCCTCATCAGTCCCCCGGATTCTCGACGCGAAGATACCATGCACGCAGCGACCCCATAACCTCTTCATACGTCTTGTCGGAAAAAATTCCATCCAGGATAATATTCGAAGCCTTTGGCCCCCACCATTCCCAGTCATTGGCAGCTTCCACCAGTACCACCAGGACGATCCTGTCTTCGGGTTTGGCGTCTTCTTCAAAAGGAGCATAGGCCACAAACCAGCTATGCCACCTGTCGTCAAAGCCGGCCTCGCCGGTTCCGGTTTTGCCCGCGACACTCGTTGCCTTTGTCGTAATAACAACGCGCGCTGTCCCTTCCGTAATGACCTGCCGCATTGCCTTCTGGACAGTCTCAAATGTCGAAGGCCGGATTGCCGATGTAGAAAGAATTTCGGGTTTTATTTCTTCAAGAATATCCCCGGTAAGCGGATCGCGTACCTCTTTCAGAAGATGAGGCTTGTATACGGCACCCTCATTTACAATCATGGACACCACGTTTGCCATTTGAATCGGCGTAACGCCAAGGTAGCCCTGTCCTATAGACATATTGACCGTATCGCCGCCCTGCCAGCGGGAATTGTAGGTCTTGCTTACCCAACTGGGACTTGGAAGCGTACCGGAGATTTCACCCGGAATATCGATGCCCGTAGGCTCGCCCAGGCCAAAACGGCGGGAAAAATCCACGATCCGTTCGATGCCAAGATATTCCGCGCCCACCGTGTAATAGTATACATCGCAGGATTCGGCCAGGGCGGAAAACAGGGCAAGAGCGCCGTGACCGGACTGTTTGTGACAACGGAAAACCCTGTCCCCGTAATTTAAATAACCGGGACACAGAATAGTTTTATTCAGGGGAATAACCTCCTCCTCTACTATGGCTGTTGTCATAATGATTTTATAAGCGGACGCGGGAGGATACTGTGACTGTATGGCCCGGTTCAAAAATGGAAATTGCGTATTCAGCGATAACTGGCGGAAAGCTTCGGTATTGCTTGTATCATAAAAAAGATTCGGATCAAACGATGGATATGAGACAAGGGCAAGTATTTCCCCTGTGGCGGGTTTTGTTACCACAATGGCGCCGGAACGCTGCCCCAGGGCTTTTTCACAGAGCCTTTGAATGTGCCGGTCTATAGTAAGGACGATGCTGCTCCCAAGAACAGGAGGCTCGTCTTCCAGAATGGCCTCCCCTACTCTCCTTCCACGGACATCGACAGTCCTGAACTCCTTACCGTCTTTTCCACGCAGAAGAAAATCGTACTGTTTTTCAATACCGCTTTTTCCCAGAACAGAACCATAACTGTACCCCTGATTATAGAGAACCTGAATCTCCTCGCGGGTAATATCGCCTACATAACCAAGAACATGGGCAAGCGTCTCTTTTTCGACATAATTACGAATAGGTTTGCTGTGCCAGGTAACGCCGGGGAAGTCTTCCAGATGTTCCGCCAGGTAAGTAATCGTTTCCAGGGAAATACCGTTTTTTATTTCGATGGGCTGGTACAAATCCGAATAGGAAGGCGGAATTTTGCGGTTTATCTCGCTGACCGTCAGCCCCAAATACTCCGCCAGACGTTTTATTATGTTTTCCTTTTCCCCCGAGGGAATTTCCCCAGGAATAACATCAATGGCGAATGAATCAATATTTGAAACAATGGGCGTATCATAGTGGCGGTCAAATATTTCACCCCGCTGCGCGTAAATAGGAACACTGCGCTGGGTTACCTGCGTTGCCCGTTCCTGGTAAACCTCCTCATTGACAACCTGGAGGTTGAACAGGTGGATGAGGTACACCGTAAAAAGGGCGATAATACAGGCTGCAAAAAAATAAATTCTGTTTTTTGATAATGAGGTGTCGTCGGCGCGCATTTTACTCCCTTACCTTTGGAACAATAATTTTAACGAAACCCAGCAGGGCAAAAACAAAAGGAGCCAAAACCATGTTGTATACAATTTCAATCAGGGTCCGCAAAGAGAAAAGCCCGCCAGCCGCGGAATCACTTGTCAGGGCCATAATAAACGCGGCCAGAATATTTTTGAATACGGTCGCCGCGCCAGCCATAAGCATAGGCATAAATAACGAGCCAATAAAAATAACCCCAAAACTCGTACCAGCCAGAAATCCCACAAGGGTTTTTAATAAAGCGTGAAACCCAAGCGGGGACAGACTTAAAAAATCCTCGACAAGACCCCCGGCAAAACCCACGGTTTGTCCCGCAATCGTACCGTTTCTGTTGGCAATAAAAATGACAGCAATAAGGGACAAATCGGGAATTACACCCCGAAAAGCTATGTTATGCAAAAACGTAGTCTGAAGAAGCACAAACGCGATAGTCAATATAGCCGAAACGATAAGACGCATTAAGAACCGTCCGCGGATCCGCTGTTACTGGAATCTGTTTTCGCCGGCTTGAGGATATAGACATATTCAAGACGGGAAAAATCGATAAGCGGTTCAAGAGTAAGTTCAAGCGAAGTATCATAACTTCTGGCGGAAATCGTCTTTACCGTACCGATTTCGATACCTTCAGGAAAAATCGAGGCCCCCAGGCCCGAAGTAATAACCGTATCGCCAAAGCGTATCTCGGATCGGGCATAACGTTTGACATACCGCAGTGTTATCGTATCATCGCCCGTTCCGTTTACCAGCCCTTCGTAGCGGGATGTCAAAAGCCGCGCCGCGACAAAAGCATTCGGATCATAAAGAGGCTGCACTATGGAAGAATTCAGTCCCACGCTCAAAACCTTTCCCACAAGCCCCTGATGGCCGCCCTGAATACCAATAACCGTCATATCCTTGCCGATTCCTGAAAGACTCCCCTGGTTGACAACTAAGGTCGTATGGAAGTTCTGTGGATCCTTTCCAATGATTTTCGCGGGAATATTTTCGTAAACAGCCGCGCCGGAAAATGCCAGTACTTCGCTCAGCCTGCGGTTTTCATCCTTCAGGACAAGGATATCCTTTTCAATTTGTTCGTAGTACCGCAAACGATCCAGCGCCGCCTCGTATTCCGTGCGAAGCTCCCCCAGCACACGGATTGAATTAAAAGTTTCCGATAGAAAACCGCCGGCGGACGAAAAACCCTGCTGAAACAGGGAAAAAACGGACAGCCCAAGCTGCCTGGGTTTCAGAACAAAACCCGTACTGGTAAAAGTCATACACACAAAACAGACAAAAACATACAGCACCAGAAGAGTTCCAGACTTATGCTTCGCGATAAATTTCTTACCCTGCATCACCAGCCCGGTCTTTTAGGAATTAAGACTTGAATAGATGTTCCGCGAGTTATTCATGCCTCTGGCATAGTCGAAATACATACCCGCCCCCAACGCGACGCAGTTCAGGGGATCTTCAGCCGGAAAAGCCGGCACACCCGTTTCTTTCTGAATAAGCTTGTTCAAACCTTTCAGAAGGGAGCCGCCGCCAGTCATCACAATACCATGTTCAACAATATCCGCGGCCAGTTCAGGAGGCGTCTGCCCCAGAGTCCGTTTAATCTCATCCACGACAGCGGTAATAGGTTCCTGCAAAGCCTCGCGGATTTCCACGGAATCAGTCTCCATACTCCGCGGAAGCCCGGTAATAGCGTCCCGCCCCTTCACTTCCATCTTTTCGATTTTTTTATCAGGCGAAGCGTTCCCAATAGTTATTTTGACATTCTCAGCCATTTGTTCGCCGATGATAAGATTATGCACAGTCCTGATATGCTTAATAATGGCCTCGTCAAACTCATCCCCGCCAAGGCGTATCGCCTTCGTAACAACCATACCGCCCAGGGAAATAACGGATATCTCGGTAGTACCCCCGCCTATATCGCATACCATGTGCCCCGCCGGTTCAAAAATCGGAACACCCGCCCCTATAGCGGCCGCCAGGGATTCGTCAATAACCTTTACCTCGCGGGCGCCCGCGGTGTAAGCGCATTCTTCCACAGCTCTCCGTTCCACCTCCGTAATACAGGACGGAACGCCAATAACCATCCGGGGTTTTACAAGCCACTTCCGCGGAATAACGCGGGAAATAAAATACCTGATAAGTTTTTCCGTTGTTTCAAGATCGGCGATAACCCCGTCACGAAGAGGACGTATCGCGATAATATCTCCCGGCGTGCGCGAGAGCATACGTTTCGCGTCCACCCCGACAGCCACAACTTTTTTTGTTCCCCGCTCAACAGCGACAACAGAAGGTTCATTAATCACAATGCCCTTACCCTTAATATAAATGAGGGTATTACATGTCCCCAAATCTATTCCCAGGTCAGTTGAAAAAGCGTTAAAAATGCTGCTGATACCCATACATCCTCCTCCTCAAAACTCTACCTTCTCGAATACAAGCGGGTTTTGGCCCCGAAATGATTCGGATCGATTCGCAGCGCCCGCCTCCATGAAGCGCGCGCTTTTATGGGATCACCCATATTGAAGTATATTTCACCCAAAAAGAAATTAGCATCCGCGTTTTGGGGATTTATTTCGATTATCTTCAAATACTGCGCCTCCGCCTTCAGATATTCCCTGTCCTGCAAATAAATATCTCCCAGCATGGCCCGCGCCTTTTGAATCAGCGCGGTATCCGAAGACTTGTTGACCGCCCGGTCAAGATATTCCTCGGCAGCGGCCCGGTCACCTGTCTGGTAATACGTCTGGGCCAGCGCGAGATACAGCAAATCCGAAGGATTCGTTTCACTGGCCCGTAAAAGAAACTCAATACTCCGATCGTATTCACCCAGGGTGTTATACGCAAAACCAAGATATTCGTATGAATCCTGTCCTAGAAAATTTTTATCCACCGAGGAAACCATATACTGAACCGAAAGGTCCGCGTAGTATTCCCCCTTCTGGTAATAAGCCTTCCCAAGAACATAATCAAGCTCCCCGGCAAGCGGAGGCGTCTGGTACAACCGCACACGCCGCAGCGAGCGTATCGCGGCATCGATATGCGCCAGCTTTTCCTCCGTTGCCATCTGGTTGACGCCGGTATAAAAATGCGCAAACCCATGAAACACAAGACAGTCCGCGTCCATAGGATTGCGCTCAAGCTCCTCCTGCGTTACGCGGATAATCTCCTGATAATCCTTCGCGTCCCACAGGGAAAGCAGCCGCTCCCGCCTGGATATTCCCAAAGCGGGAAGACTCCCCTCGTCCCGGAAAATAAACCGCGCCCCCGCCACACCCGCGGCGCCAAGGATCAGGATAATGAGAATAAATTTACCTAAATTCGACCGTTTTCGCGGCCTATGTGATCCGAAATCGTAACGATTTTGCGGAAGCTTCATAAATTTAGAGTAATAGTAAAGAATTCGCGCTATAAAGTCAATTACCCATAACTCAAAAAACAAAACGCATTTAATTCCCCCGGTCCTTATGGCGCATTTTTTGTGGCACAGCCACAAAAAACCAGGCTTTCCGCTTCAAGTCCTCGGAATTGCCCATGCAATTCCTGCGGGCTTTCCGCTTCAATCCTTTGCGCAGCGGCAGCTCAAAACCAGTTCCCGGAAATTGCCGTGGCAATTTCCGGGGCGCGGAATTGCCTTCGGCAATTCCGCAGCTCTACCCATGCGGTCGCAATTTTGCCGGGGCAAAATTGCGTGCTTTGTC
>JAISAF010000489.1 GCA_031266855.1 Spirochaetales bacterium | reverse complement strand
AGGGATTCCGGGGGCGCGGGTAGCGCCCACTACAATCCATACCTATCGGAAAGCGACCGTCTTCGGGCGCATTGAAGCGGAAAGCCCACAGGAAGCGCATCGGCGCTTCCGAGGACTTGGAGCGGAAAGCCCGGTTTGCGGCGTTAGCCGCAAGCGCGCCCTGTATTTATGGCATTCTTCTATCGGGGGTATCGGGGATAAATCCGCGATTAGGCGAAATTCAGGATAAATTATCTGCGCGTTTCGAGTTCCGCCAGAACGGCTGACAGGGGAATCCCTTCGGCTGCCAGAAGAACCAGTATGTGATAGATGAGGTCCGCCGCTTCGTACACGATGTCGTTTTTTTCATGGGCAAGAACAAGTTCAATCGCTTCCTCGCCGGTTTTTTTGCGGATTTTATCAGGCCCCGACTGAAAAAGGTAGGCGGTGTAGGAGCCTTCGGGATTATCCTTTTTCCGCTGGGCGATAAGCGTTTCAAGTTCCGCGAGAATTCCCAGGGACGGCAGTTCACCCTGGCGGGCAGCCGGTTTGTCCGCGCCGGACGGGGGCAGGTCTTTCTCCATTCCGCCGGCAACGACAACCTCGGCGTAATAATATCCGTCGCGCTCCTGAATGCGTTTAAGCTGGGCTTCCTTTCCGCTGGGCAGGATTCTGTCTGTTTCGGGATGATTCACCCAAAGGGCTTTCTGTTCAAGGCTTTTTGTATAGCCCTTCCTGTTTGTCGAGGCAAGAAACAGAAACCCGCCGCTTTCATCGCACACGACAAGGGGCAGGGAGCCTGAGGTATCCGCGGGAGGCTCGGCGGGAACGGAGGAGCTTTCCTGCGCTATATCACAGTCTTTCAATTCCTCAACTTCGTCCAGAGGCTGGAGGTCTTCTTCGACCGCCGCGCCGGAAATTTCCGCCGGCAGCGCGGGGGCTTCCTGCTTTCCGGTTTTCTCTTGTTTTTTTTCTTTCACGTAGTGCTCTCTTTCAGTTTTCTTACCAGTCTTTTACCAGGAAATGTCAAAAACCCTATCCTGCGGATACATCCGTACAAGACCGGCGAGGTCAATCTTCCCCTCGTAGACGGCTTTTCCGGTAATCACCGCGCTAATTATATTTTCGGCTTTTTTAGCTGTTTCCTGAATATCGCCAGTTTGTGAAATACCGCCCGAAAGAATAACAGGAATTCCCGCGGCCCTGCCGACAGCCAGAGTGCGTTCGATATCAGGGCCGCGGAGCGTGCCGTCGCGGGAAATATTCGTATAGATAATGGAAACAGCGCCCAGTGCGGCGGCCTTCCCCGCCAGCGTGGTGTCCTTCATGTCCGAGGCTTCCTGCCAGCCGGAGATTTTTACCCCGCCATCCCTGGCGTCAATTCCCGCGATGAATTTTTTTCCATACTTCCGTATCCAGTCCCCCGCGGCTTGCGGATCCCGGACAAAAACCGTTCCCAGGACAAGCCGGTCTGCGCCCGCTTCCAGCAGCTCCTCCACATCCTTTTCCGAGCGTATACCCCCGCCCGTTTCGATATGGCAGGAAACAGCTTTCCGTATCCGCCGGATAAGAGCGCGGTTATTATTTCCCTCTCCCTTCGCGGCATCCAAATCGACAATATGTATCCTGCGGATACCCGCCTCCTCAAAAAGACAGGCGCGGGTAACGGGATCGGTTTGCGCGTAACGCACAGCCTCGCCGTAATTGCCCTGCCGCAGCCGCACGCAGGTTCCATCCAGCAAATCAATGGCGGGAATGATAATCATACTCCCGCGCCTCCCCCCTGGCCGCCCCGCCGCTTCCCGGCTATACAGGCCGCGCGGCACATGCTCTTCGGATTCATAGCGGAAGTTTTACCTCCCCGCCGGTTTGGGCGCTGCGGTAAATAGCCAGAATAATCTCAACCGCCTTGCGCGCTTCCAGGCCATCCACCGCGGGCTTTCTCCCCGAAGCAAGCGCCTCCACTATTTCAGTAAACTGCGCCCTGTGACCATGATAACTGATAGCCGAAGGGTCAGCCGAACCTCCGGAACCGGGACGCGCCCCCAATTTTTCCCGCAGCCCGGCGTCCCCCGGCAGTTCATCCGCGAAATTCCAGCCCTTGATACTCTCTTCCTCAAGAACCGCACTTCCCCGGACACCGCTTATCTCAAGACGCTTTGGGGAACCCGGATAAGCCGCCGTCGAACCTTCAATAACGCCAAACGCGCCGCTACGGAAACGCAGACAGGCCACCGCCGTATCCTCCACCTCGATCCCCTCATGCCCCAAAAGCCCGGCGTAAGAAAACACCGACTCCACAGGGCCCATAAACCACTGCAATAAATCAACAGCGTGGATACCCTGATTCATCAAAGCCCCGCCCCCATCGAACTCCCACGTACCCCTCCAGCCGCCCCTGTCGTAGTATTCCTGAGCGCGCCACCATTTGATATACGCGCTCCCCAGAACCATCTGCCCGAACCGCCCCGCTTCCAGCGCCAGCTTCAACGCCCGCGAGGATTCATAATACCGCGACATAAAAACACCCGAAAGACTCACCCCGCTCTTATCACAGGCCTCAATAATCTTATCAATACGCGCCAGCGTAACCTCAACAGGCTTCTCAATAATAAGATGCTTCCCCGCACCCGCCACAGCCAGCGCCGCCTCCAAATGAGTCCCCGAAGGCGTACAAACCGTAACCACATCAAGCCCCGGATGCGCAAGGAATTTCCCCAAATCGCCATAGCCCGCACAGTTATGCTCCACCCCAAAAACCCGCGCCCGCTCAGCCACACTATCCATACACGCCACAACCCTGCAACCAGGAATCTCCGAAATAGCCCGGTAATGAAACGCGGAAATCATCCCCGTCCCAATAATCCCGAAATTCATCCCACGACCTCCCCGCCCAAAATTACACCGCCCCTGTATCACGCGCATTATACCCCACTATCGCGGCAAAAGAACATCCCTAGCGGAATAACCGCAGAGGAATTTCCCCCTTATGTTTTGGGCGCCTTTTTTGCGCTCCGCGCAAAAAACCGGGCTTTCCGCTCCAAGTCCTCGGAAGCGCCAATGCGCTTCCTGTGGGCTTTCCGCTACACTCCCTGGCGCGCGCACCAGCGGGCGAATTTGCAGAATGCAAATTCGCGACCAGCCCCCTCGCGCGGCGGCAGCTTTAAAAAGTGCCAGGTACGTTTTAAGATAGTACATTCTAAAATGT
>JAISAF010000486.1 GCA_031266855.1 Spirochaetales bacterium | reverse complement strand
GCCAGGATGCATGGGCGAGCAGCAAAATTGTGTACACAATTTTGCGACCAGCCCCCCCTCCCCTTGCGCACGCATAGCGGCTAACACAGGCTGTCCCCGCACGGCGTAGTCTCCAGACTACGCCGTGTTAAAAGTAAGGCTCCCGCCTTGCGATTGTCAAAAACCGCCAATAAGACCACTATAATTTTTTATGACATCCCGAAGTCCTTTGTTACTTTTTTGTTTTCTTATTTTCGATTTAGCGGTTATTTTAACAGGTAAATTTTCAGGCGTTACGCGCTGTGCCTGGTGACAGACCACGCGATTTTGTTCGGCCCTTAACCTGTTATACGCCATTGGAAAAACACGCTCCCGCGTGCGTTCACTTGGGCATCGACAAAATTGCGACCGCCTGGTTACGCGCATAATTGCCTTTGGCAATTAGCTGCCCCGGAATCGCCACGGCAATTCCGGGGCCTGGTTCTAAGGCTGCAAGCGTGAGCGCTGGCTGTTAGCGTGGTGGCGGCAGCCGGACCGGCCGTTCTGCGTAAAGAACACTTGCAAAATTGCTTATGCAATTTTGCAGAATTGCTTGTACGGCCTGGTACAAGACAGCCTGATGATTTCCGCAGCCGGAAATCATCAGGAACCTCTAAAAACTTTCCAGTGCTGATATTACGCACAGGAAATTTTTATACCTGCAAGCGTCATGGTCGCTATACGCGCGATGGTGGCAGCCGGTGGTGATAAATACGTGCGCAGCGCGTTACGCGCTGCGCTTGGTGGCACACCACGCAATTTTGTCCCAAAATTGCGACCGCAATTCCGTGGCCTGGTTTTGAGCTGCCGCTCACAGCAATTTTTTCCTTTAGAACTGGAATAACAAAGTGAAAGTTTTTTGAGCTTCCTTTATGGGCAATTTTGCACAGGCAAAATTGCCTCCGCATGGTTATGAGCACATAATTGCCAATGGCAATTATGTGCGATACCTGGTTCTGATCTGCCACTGCGCAAAGGATTGCAGCGGAAAGCCCACAGGATTTGCATTGGCAAATCCGAGGACTTGGAGCGGAAAGCCTGTTTTTTTTGTCCGTCCGCGGACAAAAAAATGCGCCCTCTCACCCGCGCGCGTTTTCTATTCCCGCGGCAGTTTCAGGATTTCCCCGGCCAGGTAGAACGAGCCGGTAATCAGGATGGGAGCGCCGCTGTCCGGCAGCCCCTTTTTTGCTTCGGCAAGGGCCTGGGCGGGATCCGGGACCAGCCCGGTATTCGCGTTATGCGCACTACAGATTCTATGAAGAGCCTGGGGATCGCTGGCCTTGAAAGTACCCGGAGTCGTTACGATAACCCGGCGGAAAGCGGGGCAAAGTATTCTGGCAATCTCCTCCTGGCGCTTGCCGCCTACAATGCCAAGGACAAGCGTGTCAGGCCGCGGATACATTTCCCGAAACGAGTGGAGCAGCCTCCTGACCGAAAGCGGCGTATGGGAACCGTCAACAAAAACCGGGGGCGCGTCCAGCAGCTTCTGCAAACGCCCCGGAATATCCGCCTCCTCAAGCCCCCGTACCACAAGCTCTTCGGGAATCTCCGGCAGAATATCGCGAATCACCAGAAAGGCAAGGGCGGCGTTTTCCGCCTGCACTTCGCCGCGTAAACGAAGACGCAGGCTTAAAGCCTTTTCCCTGCCCGCCGGAAGCATCCGCACACAGGCGCCGCCGGTATCCGTGTGGGAATCAATACTCTTAAAACATTCCGGCAGATAGCGCAGACGGCAACCCTTTTGCGCCGCCGCCAAACGAAAAACCGAAAGCGCCTCGCCGGTCTGCGGGCTTACAAAAACCGGAACACCCGGCTTGATGATTCCCGCCTTTTCCCCGGCAATAGCGGCAATACTGCCTCCAAGATACTCGGTATGTTCAAGCTCAATGGGAGTCAGAACCGAAGCCTCCGGCAGCGTAACATTCGTCGCGTCAAGACGGCCTCCCATACCCGTTTCAAGCACCATCCATTCACAGCCAAGACTCCGGAAAATAAGAAAACCCAGACACGTTAAAAGTTCAAATGTCGTCGGCCACCCGCCGCCGGGAAAAGCCGACACATCCAAGGCCCTGATAGTCGCGCGCAGCGCTTCTCCCTGGCTGATAAAAAACTCCTCCGCGATTTCCTGGCCCGCGAGACTTATCCGCTCCTTATACAAAACAAGATGCGGCGATGTATACAGCCCTGTCTTAAAACCAGCCGCGCGCAGAATAGACGCCAGAAAAGCCGCCGTCGAACCCTTGCCCTTGGAACCCGCGATATGCACACAGCGGCAGGCCCGGTGCGGCCCTCCGAAATGTTCAAGCAGGGCCTCCATCCTGTCCAGACGGAAATTCCGCATGGAAAACGGATTCCGTTCAAAATTGGAAAAACTCTCAAGCCAGGAAAAAACATCGCTGGAAGACGAAAAGGAATCCCCGCCCATCATGCCCCGCCCGTCATGAAGGAAAAAGGCCGTCCTTCCCGCGTTTCTTCAAAGCCCCGGCGTGGGCAGGAAAACCCTCGTACTCCGCCAGCGCCGACACCCTGTCCCGAAGAGCGGCAAAGCCCTCCGGCGTTACATGAACAACAGATGAGTATTTAATAAAATCCCGCACCGACACCGCCGAAAAACTTACCGCCCTGCCGCCGGTCGGCAGAACCGCGTTCGCGCCGCAGGCATAGTTCGCCAGACTGAACGGCGTTGTCTCGCCCAAAAGGATTTCCCCCGCGTTCCTGATAAAAGGCAAAACCTCAAAAGGCCGCGCCGAATGAATCTGCAAATGCTCCGGCGCGAAACTATTTACAATATCAGCGGCCTCCCGCAAACCATCCGCCAGAATAATACCCCCGTAGTGCGAAAAAACATCCCGCGCGAAAGTCCGCCGCGGCTCAGGCAAAGCCTCAATACTTTCAGGAAGAAGCCGCGCCACGGAAAAAGCCGTCTCCTTATCCGAACTAACAAGCAAAGCCGCGGAATCCGAACCATGCTCCGCCTCAATCAAAAGGTCCATCACCACAAGCCGGACATCCGTAGTGCCATCAGCAAGCACAACGGACTCGCTCGGCCCCGCGGGCAGCCCCGTATCAATAAGCGGCGCAAGAAGCCTCTTCGCCGCGCTCACATACCGCGAACCCGGGCCCACGATCTTCTCCACCCGCTTTACCGATTCCGTACCATAAGCCAGCGCCGCGATACCCTGAGCGCCCCCCACACGAAAAACCTCAATCGAGGAAGACGAGGCAGCCGAGGCAGCCGAAGAAGACGAAAAAGGCTCCCCCCCGCGGCACAGTTCTTCCCGCAAAACCTTCACCGCGTACAAACACGCCGGATCAATACTCCCATCAGGATTCGGCGGAGTCACAACACGAATCTCCCCCACCCCCGCGATAAGAGCCGGAACAGCAAGCATATACAGCATAGACGGAAAACTCCCCCGCCCGCGCGGAACATACAGCCCCGCCGAAGCAAGAGGCAGCGCCCGCTCCCCCGCGAAAAGACCAGGCCGAATCTCCCCAAAACTCATCGGCCCCGGCCTCTGATACCGGTGAAAAGCCGCCACATTGGAAATAGCGAAAACAAGAGCCTCCTTCACTTCGGAACTCAAAACCCGCTCCGCCTCCGCAAAATCCTCCCCCCCCGCCGCAAGAGAAAGCCCGCCCAAATCAGCCCCATCAAAACGCAGCGAATACTCCCTCAGCGCCGCGTCCCCATTCACCCGCACCGCCTCCACAACAGGCGCCACAGCAGCCACCGCCGCCCCAATATCCGCCTCAGCGCGCGCAAAAAGCGACTCCCGCTCACGCGCCCCAAACTCACTCCACACCCGCACCTTCATATTTGCCAATTTTCCGCCCACCACCCGAAATCAGAATGAAAAAAAGTATAAATGAAAAAAAGCAAAAAGCAAAGAGTCCCTTTCAGAAGAATTCGGGCGCCTTTCCGGCGCTCCGCGCCGGAAACCGGGCTTTCCGCTCCAAGTCCTCGGAAGCGCCGATGCGCTTCCTGCGGGCTTTCCGCTGCAATCCCT
>JAISAF010000432.1 GCA_031266855.1 Spirochaetales bacterium | reverse complement strand
GCAGGAAAGAATGGCGAAAGGGGTTCAGGTTTTGAATAATTTGAATAAAAATTTCTTCGACTTATTCGGCTTCGCGGTTAAAAAATTCCGCGCATGAAAGCTGAGAACGCCTTCCCCCGCGCGGTTCCCACCGGCCGGGTTTCCGTTTACTTTCACATTCCTTTCTGTACGCGCAAATGCGCATACTGTGATTTCTACTCAGTTCCCCTGGCGGACAATCCAGCCGGAACCCGGAGCGCGCCGCAAACGGTTCTTGAAGCGGAAATCAGGCAGTTTGATTATTACCTCGAACAATGGCGGCCATCAGTAATACCGACCATCTATATAGGCGGAGGAACCCCCAGCGTAATTCCGCCGGAAATGCTCAGGAAATTTTTGGAAGAAATTACACGCCGCCTGCCCGCGCCGCCCGGAGAGTTCACCATCGAAGCCAATCCCGAAAGCCTGACCAGGGAATTCCTTTCTGTCTGCGCGGCTTCCGGCCTTACCCGCATAAGCCTGGGTCTTCAAAGTTTTGACCCGCGCTGCCTGCAAGCGCTGGGACGGTACGCCACGCCTGAAGACGTGCAGCGCGCCCTTCATCTGACAGACCGTTTCTGGAAAGGAGAACTCAGCCTGGATCTGATGTACGGCATTCCCGGACAAACATTCCGCGCGGCGCTTGCCGACGCCGCGCAAGCCCTCGAACACAGCCCCGGCCATATATCGCTCTACGCGCTTACCCCCGAAGAAGGTACACCCCTGTACAACAGGCTCCAGGCCGGGGAGACCCCGGCCATCAATGAAAACCGGCAGGAATTCATCCGCGCAAAGGTACACCGCTTTCTTCTTGAACGCGGTTACGAAAATTACGAAATTTCCAGCTATGCCCTGCCGGGCAAACAGTGCCGACATAATACCGCCTACTGGAAGCTGGAACCCTATATAGGAATCGGCCCTGCCGCTGTTTCAACCCTGCCTGCCGCGGCGGGCCCGGTACGCCTGTCCGGTATCCGCGATATGAGCGCCTATATACAGAACCCCTGCCTTCCGGAAGTGGAACACCTGTCCGCGCGGGATTTCCTTGCCGATTATATTCTGCTGGGCCTGCGTACATCCAAAGGAATAGACTTAAACGCCTTTTTCCGCGTTTTTCACCTGGATTTCCCCCGGACTTTTTCCCGACTTGTACACAAAAACAGACAGTTTATAGCGAAAATCAGCAACAACGATACGGCATTTACCCTTACCGGCAGAGGCCGCCGTGTCCTGAATACCATACTAGTCGATTTCCTGATAGAACTGGATCAACTGAAATACACCAGCCCGCCGGCATGGCCGGACAAAGACAAACCCAACAGCGGAGCCGGTATCTCATAACCCTTCAATAATAATCATAGCGCGTTAGTGACCACCGCAATCCATACCTGGTACGCCCAAATAAAAGCACGCGGACAGCATGTGATTCTACCGTGCCGCATGGCTGCTGCGAATTTGCATTCTGCAAATTCGCTCGCTATGCGGCGCAAGGGATTGCAGCGGAAATCCCACAGGATTTGCATAAGCAAATCCGAGGAATTGAAGCGGAAAGCCCGGTTTTTGGCGCTTTGCGCCAAAAATGCGCCCAAATTATAAATAAGATTTTGAACAGACTCTTAGACTTCTTCGACTTCGCGGTTAAAAAATTCTGCGGGTCAAGTTTAGCATTGCCGGACAGAGAACAAGCGGACAACGGCTCCGGTATCTCATAACCCTTCAATATAGGTATTCCGAAAAGTTTCCAGCGATCGCTTTACTACCGCCGACGCTTCCTTTGTATAGTCAACAATAATAGCTGTTACATCCTGTTGCGTCTGCTTTTCCTGTTCTTTTCTTTTCGTCTCCGCTTTGAACAGTTCATGCACCTCTATGTTCAAGGCCATCGCCAGTTTTACCAGGGTAGCAGGCGATACCCACTTTTTACCAGTTTCAATATCGCTTAAAAAATTTGTAGATATCCCAAGTTTCAACGCTAAAGCGAGCTGGGACAACCCTTTGCGGCCGCGATACCGTTTGATATTTGCACTTAAAATCCCACGCAACTCTTTTTCGTCCATAGCTCCCCTTTCTCAAAGCCCCATCTGTTAGATTGAATATTTTTTTCTGTTTAATTCTGCTATTAGCTTGACAGAATGACAAACAACTGATAGGATGAATAATCAAAATCGCTATTGGCTGTTACTTATAGAAAAAAATGAGGGGAGTTAATTTTATAGGAGTTTTTTTAAAGATATATGTAAAAGCAAAGACAGAGGCTATTTAAATGCGGAACATCTACTGCCTTTGGTAGATTTCAAGAACTTGTTATATAATTGCCAATTACTATTGATTTACTAAAAGGGGGATCTGTAAGTGGATTATACGTTTAATCAAACAGTCAGGATTTCGTTTGATATTATGCAGGAGTGGTCCAAACGGCTGTATATGAAGATGGGTATGACTGAGAAAGACGCTTTAACTGTCGCGCATGTTCTTGTTACGGCTGATGCCCGTAGTGTTTATTCTCATGGATGCATGCGAACATCAATTTTCTATAACCGTATTACTGCGGGGGGTACCAGCGCTACCGCACAGCCAGCTATTGATAGGGAGCGCGGCGCGACCGCTTTAATTGATGGTCATAATGCCATGGGACAGGTAGTTGGTGTTTATGCGATGAATATTGCCATTGAAAAAGCAAAACAGCACGGCACATCCGCAGTCTCTATTGTGAATGGTAATCATAATGGTACATGCGCCTATTTCGCGGAAATGGCGCTTAAAGAAAATATGATCGGACTCATGTGGACAAACGGAGGGCCTGTAATGGCTGCCTGGGGTGGGGCGGAACGCCAGCTTGGCAATAACCCTTTTGGTATCGCCATTCCCTGCCTCAAGAGAAAACCGATAGTTCTTGATATGGCTCAAAGTGTTGTTGCCAGAGGAAAAATCGTTATGGCAAGAAAAACGAAAACGCCTATTCCTGAAACCTGGGCGCTTGATGTAAACGGTAAACCTACAGCAGATGCCGAGGCGGGATATTGGGGTACAGTGCGCCCGGTCGGCGACTACAAAGGTTCCGCGCTCAGTACTGTTATATCAATGCTTACTGCCGTACTTTCCGGATCAGCGTATGGTCCTACAAATGTGGACCTTTATGAAGAACCTGATAAGGCTCAGAATATTGGACAGCTTATGCAGGTAATCGATATATCGGCATTTACCGATGTAACTGCGTTCAAGAAAAGAATGGATGATTATGTTGATTACCTTAAGAACGGGAAGAAGGCTGAAGGGTTTACAGAAATATATGTTCCGGGAGAACTTGAACACAATATGTTCGACAAGCAGATGAAAGAAGGAATTACCTATCCTGTCGAGGTCATCAGGGAGTATTACACCCTGTGCGATAAGCTAGGTGTTGAAAAGATGGTCCAAATCCCAAAATAATCCGGTTTGAAAATAACGGATGGATAACAGGATTGTGTGTTCCGCTTAAAATGGGCATACAGTTTTTGGATTGTGCAATAAAAATCTTTTATAATTTAAGGAGAGAATGCAATGAGACAGATCATACGAATGGCACTGGTAGTGAGTTTTGTAATACTTCTTACTGTACCTGTTTTTGCTACGGGCGCAGGGGAAGGATTGGCGGGAAAACCTCCTGCGGGACCCGGTGATACCATTGAGTTTGTTTGTGGTTATAACCCGGGCGGCGGATCAGACATTATGCTTCGTAGCATGGAGAAAGCTATTCGCACCCACAACATTATCCCGAATCCAATACTTTACACCTATAAGCCAGGCGCGACTGCGGGGATATCATTGCAGTTTACAAAAACCCAGGCGGGGCGCAGCGACCTTGCGCTGGCAGTGGTCAGTTCGTTGATTTTAACCCCCCTGCAAAACGATGTAGGAGCGAAGCGTGAAGATTTGACCGACTTGGCCAATTTTGGTGTGCAATATTTCTTTATATGGGCACATAAGGAAACGGCAGAGCGGGAAGGATGGAAAACTATAAATGATGTACTCAAAAGCAATAGGCCTGTTACTATTACAAATCATGGCGCGGGTAGCGTTGAAGAAATCATAGGTTTGTATATAAAATCACGAGCTCCCAATACAGATATACGGCTTGTACCTGTGGCAGGTGATCCTGAAGGTGTGACCCAGCTTTTGGGAAAACATATAGATCTTTTTATTAATGAACTTGCCGGCGGAGGCATAGAATCATACATAGCATCAGGCGAGATTGTTCCCCTGGGATGTACCGGCCCACAACGTTCTGTATTTGTTCCCGACGTTCCAACATTCAAAGAATTGGGCCATGACTTTACTATTGACAGTTTCCGCGGGGTTATGGGTCCCCCGAATATGTCAAAAGAAGCGCTTGCCTGGTGGCAGGATATTATGAAAAAGATCAACGAAACAGACACCTGGCAGGAATATCTGCGCGCAAATGGCATAGAACCTATGTTTCAAATAGGCAGCGATTTCAGTAAATATTTAGACGGTTTTAAAGAAGGAATGGTAAGGCTATTCAAAATGTCTAATATTCCAATGGTTCCGAATCCCTGACGAGAAAAATTTTATTCAAGCTGTGAAGGCTGCCCGGCATGCCGCCGGGCAGGTTTATATTTTCGGGACATTTCTGGAAGGAATATAGAATGAAAAAAGCTGACCTGTATTTCAGCATATTCTTACTTGCGTTAAGCGTTTTTACCTTCGTGGAAGGA
>JAISAF010000412.1 GCA_031266855.1 Spirochaetales bacterium | reverse complement strand
TTTGGAGGAACCTGAATTTTTATCTTGAAAGATATACAAATAAATGGCTGGGGAGGGAATTTTCCGTACTGAAATATAAGTCCGACAAAAAAAAGAAAAAATATGCGGAGGTATTGCAGGAAAAAATTGCGGCGGCGGAACAAGATGCCGGAACTTTTGTTTCGCGTGAATATAGTTTCCAGAATAAAAAATTTTTTGATGAAGCCGGCGAACTATTGAACATACTAAAAAACGAAAACAAGCCATTATCCTATTTGTTAAAATATTTAGTTGAAAAAAAATTAATAAATGACGCCTATAACAACATTGAAAGAATATTTTATGTAAGGACCTATTTACTGGAAAGTATTCTGTATTACGAAATTGAAACAAGTGACAAAGAGCTGACAAAAAAGATATTTGAAAATGTTTCCAATGAAATTAAAGACATGGTGCAGTAAGAAGCGCTTGCAAAACTGAAGTTTTGAAAAAGCCCCCCGGACGAAGCCGGGGGCAATTCTTCTTACTAATTTGTTATGAGATCAGAATTAGTAATTGTTAATGTTACTGTCTGCCCGGATATTACCGTGAATGTTTTTTCGGTTCTTATTTTATACCCTGCATAGGTTTCACTGCCAATTTCGTCGTAAGTACCCGGCATAACATTATTCACCGTTTGTTCAGAAGCAGCGGGAATAGTGACGGTTAATAAATCTATTCCTGACGGAACCCTGTATATTGCCAGGTTTTTTATTGTGTGGCTGCTGTTATTCTGAATCCTAACGCTGCCGTAAGACGGCGATGTTCCGCCGCTCCCGCTACCTGATGATAATGTCACAGATGCGGCAGATGAATAATTACCTTCGCCCGCGCTGTTAACTGCCGTTACTTTAAAATAAACAGTGCCAGAATAATCCCAGCCTGTACTGGTATATGAGGTGGAAGAACTGGTCCCATCAAAAGTATATGTACCCGAGTAGGTTTTTGAATAATAAACCCTGTAATTTGCCGCGCCGGAAACAGAATTCCATGTTACGAGGACACTGCTGGATGATTGTGCCGTTGCGGACACACCCGTTGGCGCACTCGGCGCGGCTGCTCCGCCGCCTGACGGCAATGTTGCAGACGCAACAGATGAATAGTTACTCTCACCTATACTATTAACTGCTGTTACCTTGAAAAAAGCAATACTGGCATCGGACCAGCCTGTGCTTGTATAAGATGTAGAATTACTGGTTCCATCTAAATTATATGTACCAGAAGATGTAAGCGAATAATAGATCTTGTAACTTGCTGCCCCGGAAACAGAATTCCATGTCACAAGGACACGGTCTGATGATTGTGCCGTTGCGGACACACCTGTTGGCGTACTTGGTGCGGCTGCTCCGCCGCCCCCGCCCGCCCCTGATGATAGCGTTGCGGATGCAACAGACGAATAAGCACTCTCTCCCGCGCTATTAACCGCCGTCACTTTGAAATAAGCGGTACTGGAAACCCAATCTGTACTGGTATATGTAGTTGAAGAACTGGTTCCATCGAGAGTATACGTACCCGATGAAGTATTCGAATAATAAACCTTGTAACTTGCTGCCCCGGAAACAGAATTCCATGTTACAAGGACACTACTGGACGATTGTGCTGTCGCGGATACTCCCGTGGGCGCATTTGGTACGGCTGTTCCGCCGCCCCCGCCCGCCCCTGATGATAGCGTTGCGGATGCAACAGACGAATAAGCGCTCTCTCCCGCGCTATTAACCGCCGTCACTTTGAAATAAGCGGTACTGGAAACCCAATCTGTACTGGTATATGAGGTTGAAGAACTGGTTCCATCGAGAGTATACGTACCCGATGAAGTATTCGAATAATAAACCTTGTAACTTGCTGCCCCGGAAACAGAATTCCATGTTACGAGGACACTGCTGGACGATTGTGCTGTCGCGGATACTCCCATGGGCGCGTTTGGTACGGCTGTTCCGCCGCCTTCGCCCGCACCGTTCCCATTTTCGCTCTCACTGCCGCTTCCGTTTCCATTCTCACTTCCGTTTCCGTTTCCATTGCCGCTATTGCTGCCGCCGGTTGGCGTGTCACACCCGGCGAAAAATAGGCCAAACACCAGTATGAGACACAGTATTCCCCATAATGTTTTCTTTGTTTTCATAAGAACCGCCTTTCGAAAATTTTAACATTACCACTAAAAGATAATGCTTTAGTTGTAACTTACAGTTACGGATATCCTGTTGCGTTTAACGTCCGCCGGACTTTATAAATACCTCACCTCGTCCATTTTCCCACCCCTCGGAATGAAATGCCTGCCCTTACGGGCTGGTTTCCCGCCCAAAGGCGGGTATCAAAACACCGGTTTATCCCCCCCATACAGGGCATTCCGGCGGTTTGGCCTAAAAAAGCGGTTTCCGTAATTTCCGTCCAAAAACCGGAAGGAATCGCAATACAAGAGTCTTATAGATACTTATATTATACTTTGTGATACTGGTCAATACCTTAGAAGCATTTATTATTCCCTTATAGGATATGGAAATAGCAGAGACAAATATTCGGGACATACTGGCAGGCAATATAAAGGAAAACCGCCGGAAATGCGGTTTTTCACAGGAAAAACTGGCTGAAAAAGCCGGAATTTCTACGCCGTTTATCGCTATGATAGAGGTTTCCCGCAAATTCCCAACCCCGGATGTGTTGGATCGAATTGCCGGAGCCTTGAATATCAAAACCCATCAGCTTTTTACCGTGCCGGTTTCTCCCGAAGAAGCAATGGAACAGCTTCGCCGGGACATCGTAAACGAAATTAAACAGACCGTTGGCGAGTCTGTCGCCGAAGCCGTGAAAGAAGCCTTTGAGGATCACTGCAAAGCTTGTCAAGGCATATCAAAATGACCCACATAAAAGACAATCCGCCGCAGATTTAGGCAGCCGCACCCCGTAGTTGGGGCTACCGGTAATTTAACATTTCAAAAAAATAACAATGGATTCTGCGGAAAAAACACCGGTTTGCAGCTGCGCAAGGGATTGGAGGGGCGCGTAAGCGTTCTTTGCGCCGCCAGGCGCAAAGAATGGAGCGGGCCGCTAAGGCGGGCACGCGGAACCCCGGAAAGCCCGGTTTCCGGCGCGAAGCGCCGGAAATGCGCCCAAATTTTTAAAAATCTTCGTAATGTTAAATTGCTGTGGGGCCGCCTCTTACCCGTGACAGCCGGCTGTTAAGCGGGTATAATGCGCCCATGCGCCGGGATCTTCCGGAAGCCTGCCGGATTACGGCAAACAGGCTCCTTGTTTTTTTTGCCGCGTCTTTGCTTGCCTCCGCAATCCCGCTTTCCGCAGGGGAAGGCCCCCGCGAGACGAAACTCCGCGAAAGGGCCGCCCGGCTGGCCGGATCCCTGGATGACCGCGCGCTCGCGGCGCAGGTGCTGCTTACAGGCATTGACGGGAAGGGGCGCATTGACAGCGATATGGCGGAATTACTGAGCCGTATCCCCGCCGGAGGCGTCATGCTCTTCCGGTACAATCTCTCGGTTGATAAAGAAGAAATCGCCCCGTTTCTCAGGACCGTCTCCGATACGGTCATATCCGGCTGCGGGATAGCCCCCCTTCTGGCGGTTGACCACGAAGGC
>JAISAF010000508.1 GCA_031266855.1 Spirochaetales bacterium | reverse complement strand
CCTGGGTTCCACATTCGTAATAACTTCAGTGGCACAGCAGTTGCAACTCTTTGGAACCGTCGCCGCTACCGCCGTAAACACGGCGTTTACAAACATAAACATCTCCGGCGGGGGACTGGACGTGGATGCCTCCTCTGCGCAGTATCTCATGATGGGCGGTATTGCGGGCATGATGCTGGAAGGAAGCTCCATGACCGACTGTTTTATGATCGGGAATGTAAAAGCTTCTGGTGGCAATGAGGAGAATTACATCGGCGGATTGGCTGGCAACGCTGACGGATCTTTTATCGTAAACAGTTCCGTAAGCGGGAATGTGGAAGTCTCCGGCGGTGCTGGGAACGAAATAGGCGGATTGGCGGGTAGTGCCAGGTCTATTATAAACAGTTCTGTAAGCGGGAATGTACGCGCCGTGTCTACAAGTTCCGGTAATCGTGTAAGCGCCGGCGGACTTGTGGGTGAAATTGATGGGAATAACGGTAGCGGTTCTGCCGTTATACGAAAGAGTTTCTCTACTGGAACGGTAAGCGCGGTAAATTCCACGACAGCCGAAGAGATCTATGCCGGCGGTATAGCGGCACGTACCGGGAGAAACGCCGAGATTACGGATTGTTATTCCACCGGGAATGTTTCCGCAGAGGGAGGAGCCGACCGTGTCCGCGTTGGCGGTATCATAGGTAGCGCCACTACTACGGACGGCTTTATCACCATCGCGCGCTGTTACGCGTCGGGAAATATCAGCGCTGCCGGTACTATCTCCCAAAAACATGCGGGAGGCATAGCGGGAGGCGCACATGTGAACTCAGGCAGCAGCAGCACTGGCAGCGGTAGCATCACCGGCTGCGCGGCCCTATGTGGGTCGGTTACAGGGGGGAATAACTACCGCATTGAGGGAGGAGGGGCCACGACGGTTTTTCCCCGGACTAATAACATCGCCTACAACGGTATGCTGGTAAACGGCTATACGGTTTTAGGCGGCACCGACGCAAACGGCGCGGACAAAACCATCTCAGAGATAGCGGAACAGGTAACGTATGAAGCCCTCGGCTGGGATTTTACCGATGTATGGGAAATGGCAGGCAGCCCACTTCGCCCTGTGCTGCAATAGCAGTACGCGGCGGCGTAAAACTATGCTACGGAATTACGCATAATGCGGTTCCGGTATAAATAAGTTATGCGCAATTTGCTTTAGTAAATTGCGCATAACTGGTCGGCTTTGACGGCCTGATTTCCGCCGCTGGCGCGCGCGCCAGGGATTGCAGCAGAAAGCCCGCAGGATTTGCATTGGCAAATCCGAGGACTTGGAGCGGATGGCCCGGCCCCGCCGGAGGCGGGGACACGCCCTGTATTTTTTTATTGGATAGCGCGTAAGGCCTGGCTAATTTCCTCCGAAATCCTTTACCAGCAGGGCCATTTCCTTGAGGCGGCGCTGGACTTTGCCGTTTACGCTTGAGGGGGGGAAGGCGCCTTTTGTGTTCTTTTTTCCCGCGTGGAGGCTGGTAAGGATTTCCATGCCCTGGTCTACTGTGGAGACCGCGTAGAGGTGGAAGAGGTTTTCGCGGAGGGCTTTTTGTACGGCGGCGCATAGGACGAGGCTGGGTATGTTGAGCCGGGGGATGATGACGCCCTGGTTTCCGTTGAGGCCTGTTTTGCGGCATATTTCGTAGAAGCCTTCAATTTTTTCGGATACGCCGCCTACGGGTTGGATTTCGCCCATTTGGTTTACTGATCCGGTAACGGCTATGTCCTGGCGCAGGGGGATGCCGCCGATGGATGAGAGGAGGGCGTATATTTCGGCTGCGGAGGCGGAGTCGCCGTCGACTTCGATGTAGCTTTGTTCGAAGCAGATGCTTGCGCGGATGGAGACGGGAAAATTGCCGGCGTACATGGTTCGCAGGTAGCCTTCGATAATGAGGAGGCCTTTGTCGTGGATGCCTCCTGACAGTCCGGCTTCCCGTTCGATGTTGATGATGCCGTCCTGTCCGGCGGAGGTTCTTGCTGTGATGACGAGGGGGCGTCCGAATGCGTAGTAGCCTCTGTCGATAATTCCGAGGCCGTTGACGCGGCCCGCGGCTTTTCCTTTGAGTGGCATAATAAGTTCGCCGCAGAGAATTTGTTCGTCGATTTTGCATTCGGGGAGGTTGTAGAGAAAGCGCCGTTCTTCGATTGCGCGTTCCACTTCGTGGCGGGTGACGCTGGTTTTGCTGTCGCGCAGCGCCCAGTGGGCGGCTTCCCGCGCGAGATCGGCGATGAGGGAAAACCTCGTTATGAGTTTGGAACGGAATTCCGCTGTGCGTATGCCGTATTCCATGATCGCGGCGGTTGCTGAATGTTCAAAGGGTAAAAGGTTTTCGTCGGCGCAGAGGGTGCGGATAAAACGGATATATTCCCGCGCGCCTTTCGTGTCGCGTTCCATAACGCAGTCAAACTCCGCGTGTACTTTGAAGAGTTTTGGGAAGTCTTCATCGGTATTATAAAAGGCGTCGTAGGTGTTTTCATTTCCTACCATGATGACTTTTGTATCGATCAGGATTGCTTCCGGTTTCAGGCCGGAGGGCACTGGATAAAACGGGTTGGGCAGCGCGTGAATTTCCGCGTATCCGGCTTCCAGCGCCCGTTTCAGGCTGTTCCAGGCGTCCTCTTCGTTTACGATGTCCTCGGCGCGGAGAACCAGGAAACCTCCCGATGCCCGGATAAGGGAGCCCGCGCGGATCAGCATAAAATGCGAGCGCCCTTCCCCCGCGGGTTCCTGATTGCCAAAGAGGGAGGCATAGTCGGGCCAGTTTTCAAAAATAACCGGAGGGGTCCGCGCCGGGGAATTGTCGACGATAAGGTTGACGCCGTAGCGGAAAGCCGGCGGTTCGACAAGAGGGTCTTCCGGGCAGTCCTCGGTAAAAAGCCGGAAATGCAGCGCGAGGTCTTCTTCCAGCGAGCGAAGGTATTCCCCTGTTTTAGGATCCGGAAAATCCCCGCGCAGGGTTTCCACTTTTTTCCCTATCGCGGCCCTGATCCCGTTTTCATCAAGCCCTGTCAGTTCCTTCCGCAGATTATCCACAAGGCAGCCGAGCGCTTCCTGGAAGGCCCGCCCCTTTCCCGCCTCAAAATACAGAACAAGCGGACATTCGGGCTTGCGGAAATTGTTCACGTATGCCACATCGCGAAGGCCCCCGCGATCCGCCTGATGAGCTTCCGCCCGGCTATGCAGAATTTTCGTAATGGCCGTGCGCTTTCCCGTCCCCGGAAGACCCGTAACATAGATATTGTAGCCTTTCGACCTCATCCGTATTCCAAAATCAAGAGCGCGTACAGCGCGTTCCTGACCAATGATCCCCGGCAAAGGCTCCTGGGGATTTTCCATCTCCGCCTCAAGCGCGGCGATTTCCCCATCCGTAATTCCAAACTCCGTATCAGCGGAATTCAGCTCGTATGCGCGTATATTCATGTCTGCCGTTTATGCTATCAGAATTTTCCCGCAATGAAAAGGCGCGTCCTTCTCTCTTTTTTAGCGCGTTCTTTTTGGGCGCGTTTTTGGCGCGAAGCGCCAAAAACCGGGCTTTCCGCTCCAAGTCCTCGGAAAGCGCATACACGCTTTCCTGCGGGCTTTCCGCTGCAATCCCTCGCGCATCGGCAGATCAGAATAAGGCCCCGGAATTACCAGCGGTAATTCCGGTGGCAGGTAATTGCCTTTGGCAATTACCTGCCACCAGGCACAGCGCGTTACGCGCTGTGCGCGTCTTTATCACCACCGGCTGCCGACGCCCAGCGGTTTTCAAGATATTGAACATGCTCTTAGTGCGGCGTAGTCTGGAGACTGCGCCGGGCGGGACAGGCCCGCAGGCTTCTCCGGCTTCGTGGCGGTTTTTTCTTCACTCTCTCTTGCTGGCGGGGCTTTTTCGGGCTATTATTATTTTGTGGAAATACCTGCCGATACGCATACCGACTCCTCCTGCCTGCCGATT
>JAISAF010000262.1 GCA_031266855.1 Spirochaetales bacterium | reverse complement strand
TATAGCGCATAATTGCCGGGCGGCAATTATGCGCCTCTGGAATTGCCGAACGGCAATTCCAGAGGCTGCCGCTGGTGCGCGCGCGAGGGATTGTAGCGGAAAGCCCGCAGGAATTGCATGGGCAATTCCGAGGACTTGGAGCGGAAAGCCCGGTTTTTTTGGGCGGGCGAAGCCCGCTCAAAAAAACGCGCCAATGTGAAAAATATCTGTACCTGTGAAAAATTTGCGTAATTGACAACCTGTTTCACACAATCTAATATATTGCAGTTTATAATCGCTGCCGGAGGAAGGGGGGTTATTATGCCTGAGAAACTTGATTTGGTTGTTCGGAACGGGATGCTTGTTTATCCTGAGAAGATTGTTTTTGGTGATTTGGGGATACGGGGGGCCAGGATTGCTGGTGTTGGCCGGGCGGGAAGGCTCAAAGGGGCGCGGGTTATTGATGCGGGGGGCGCGTATGTTTTTCCGGGGTTTATTGATCCGCATACGCATCCGGTGTATTTGGATAATCTGGGGGATACGGCTTATAGCGCGGCGTGGGGGGGGATAACGACGGTGGCGCATTACGCGTATGCGAAGCCGGGGCAGAGTCAGCTTCAGGTGATTCGGGACTGGAAGAAGGAGGGGGGCGGGACTTCCTGTATAGATTTTGCTTTGCATGGTGGTTTTTTTGAGACGTTGAAGCAGTCGGATGAGATTCCTGAGTGTTTTAAGGAGGGTGTTACTTCTTTCAAGATGTTTCTGGCGTATGCGAAGCTGGGCTGGATGACTGATGATTACGCTTTGGTGAAGGCTATGGATATGATTGGCAGGCTTGGCGGTATGGCTTCGGTTCATGCGGAGAACGGGCTTGCTATTGATTATATTCAGGATAAGCTTCTTGCGGAGAAGGCTGATTTTGCTGCGCGTTTTCAGGAGACGAGTCCTGATCTTGCGGAGGCGGAGGCTGTTTTCCGTTCGGTGACTTTGGGTCGTTTGATGAAGTGTCCGGTTTATATTCCTCATGTGTCTTCGGCGGAGACGGTGGATGTTATTCGCTTTTTGCGTGCGAAGGGTGTGGCGGCTTTTTTTGAGACGTGTCCGCACTATCTGGCGCTTACCTGGGATAAATTGAAAAAGAACGGGCCTATGGGAAAGATCGGGCCGTCGATTAAGACGCAGAAGGATCAGGATGCTTTGTGGGCTGGTATTCGCGCGGGTTTGTTTGATACGTTTGGGAGCGATCACGCGCCGAAGGATAAGAAGCCCGCGGACGATTTTTTTAAGGCGGCTTATGGGGGGCCGGGTGTGGAGACTATGCTTCACGTTATTTGGCAGGAGGGGGTAAACCGCGGCCGGATTGGCCCGTGCGATGTTGTGCGTATGTTTGCGGAGAATACGGCGCGTATTCTGGGAATTTTTCCGCGTAAGGGGCGTCTTGATGTGGGGAGCGATGGGGATGTGGTAATTTTTGATCCGTCGCAGAGGTGGATAATCAGCGCGGCGAATCAGCATTCCCATTGTCCGTATACGCTGTACGAGGGCAAGGAGGTTCAGGGACGGGTTAGGACGGTAATCAGCCGGGGAAAGTCCGTTATTGAGAATGGGGAATTTACTGGCAGCGCGTCTCATGGGAAGTTTCTTCCTACGAAAGCCGGGCGTGTACCGGGTGGGGCCGCGCGATAGGATGTGCGGCTGTGCGGCAGGGTGTACGGATGCGTAGTAGGATGTGCGGCTGCGCGATAGGATGGGATGTGTGGATGAGCAATAGGATGTCATTGCAATAGGCTGTCATTACATAGGATGTCATGAAGAAAAAAAAGAAACTTTTTGTCATTATTCCGCTTATGGTTCTGGCGCTGGCTGTTTCCGGGTGGGAATTGTTTCCCCGGCTTTCGGGACTGGATGTTTTTCCGCCTATCAGCCAGACACAGCGCTTTCAGCGTGTTTACGCGGCGGTGAGCGAGACAGCGGTGTTTCAGGCGCTTGCTGGTTTTGTGGCGCGTATACGGCGGGGGCTTTCAGCGGCGGAAACTCCGGCTGACAGGAGCGTTTCCGCTGTGGCGGTTGGAACGGAGGATGTTACTGTCGGCCCCTTGCGCGAGGCTGGTCATTTTTCCGGTTCTCTTAAGGCGCGCTCGCAGTTTATTCTTTCCACGAAGGTCGCGGCGCGGCTTGAGCGTATGACGGTCGATGTGGGCGATACGGTAAAGAAGGGGCAGGTTGTGGCTTTTCTTGATGATCGCGAATATGTCGCGCAGGTCAAACAGGCCCAGGCGGATCTTGATGTCGCGCAGGCAAATCTGCGGGACGCGCGTAATACGCTGGATACGGCGCGGAACGAGCTGCGGCGTGTCAGGACGCTTTTCGCGAATAAGATAGCTTCCCAGACGGAAAAGGAAAATGCTGAAACCGTTCAGCGCCGGGCCGAGGCTCAGTATGCGGTTGCGCAGGCGCAGATACGGCAGAAGCAGGCCGCCCTTGATACGCAGAAGGAAAGGCTCGATGCTACCCGCATCACGGCGGAGTGGGAGGCGCAGGCGCTGCCTCCTTCGCAGCCTGCTACGCGGCCCGCCGGAGACGGCGCGGCGCTTCCACCATCTGGCGCGGATACGCGTATCGTGGGGGAGCGTTTCGTTGATCCCGGGGTTCTTCTTAAGGCAAATGACGCTGTTGTTTCAATTATAGATTTAAGTTCCCTTACGGCAACAATCAATATTACCGAGGCGATGTATTCCCGCATGCAGACGGGGCTTCCGGCGCGGGCGGAAACGGATGCTCTTCCCGGCCGGACTTTTGAGGGTATGGTGGAAAGGATAGCGCCGCTTTTGAATCAGACAAGCCGCCAGGCGGAGGTGCGTATCGGTATCCCCAATCCCGATGGGGAGCTAAAGCCGGGAATGTTTGTGCGGGTATCCATTGAATACAGCTATAAGGAAAACGCTGTTATGGTTCCTGCTTCTTCCCTTGTCCGGCGCGATGGGCAGGACGGGGTTTTCCTCCTTTCCGAGGATGCGCGTTCAGTGCGTTTTGTTCCTGTTACGCTGGGTATAACAGATAACAACAGGGTTGAAATCATGGAGCCGCGAATTTCGGGAAAAGTCATTACCCTGGGGAATCACCTTTTACAGGATGGTTCGGAGGTGTTTATTCCATGAATGTTTCCGAGTTTACGGTCAAGCGTCCTATTCTGACTTTGATGGTGACTCTTATCGTAGTTATCCTGGGCGGGGTGGCCTTTCTGCGGCTGCCTGTTGACCTTATGCCGGATATTGATTACCCCATGATTACCGTCAGGACCGAATATGAGAACACCGGGCCTGAAATTATTGAACAGCTTATCACCCGTCCCATCGAGCAGGTGCTTTCCGCGGTTCCCGGAGTCGAAGATATCCTTTCGACTTCGCAGGAGGGCGTAAGCCAGGTGCGGCTCGCTTTTACCTGGGGTACGAATATTGAGGAGGCCACAAACGATGTGCGGGACAGGCTGGAAAGGGTTCTGGGCCGCCTGCCCGACGAAGCCGACCGCCCGCGGATTTTCAAGTTCGATTATTCGGCCTTTCCTATTCTTTTTCTGGGTATTTCGGGAAGCGTCGATCCCCTCTATCTGCGAAAAATGATCGATGACCAGCTTGCCTACAGGCTGGAGCGTATAGCCGGAGTCGCCTCCGTGGAGGTATGGGGCGGGGACGAACGGGAAATCCAGGTGAATGTTTTTCCCGAAGCCCTGAAAGCCCTGAATCTGCCCATTTCCCAGGTGGTCGATCAGGTGCAGTCGGGCAACGTTGAGCGGCCCGTAGGCACGATGTACCGGGACTCGCAGCAGATTTCCATGCGTACCGCGGGCGCTTACATTACGCCGCAGGATATCAGCCGCGTCGTGGTGGCCCAGCGGGACGGGAAACCCGTCCTGGTGGACCAGGTTGCCTCGGTGGACGATACGGTAAGGCGGCACACGCGCATTGCCCGCATTAACGGCAAGCCGGGTATCCGCATGGCGGTCAGCAAGCAGTCCGGCGAAAACACCGTTACCGTTGCCAGGGCCGTGCGCGAGGAGATAGACAGGATAAACAGGGACATTCCCCAGATTTCCCTTGTGGTATTGACCGACACCTCAACATATATCAATCAGTCCATCGGGAATGTAGGGTCTTCGGCCCTGTATGGCGGAGTTATCTCCCTTGTTATTCTGGTTATTGTTCTGCGGAACCTTCCCAGTTCCATTGTTATCGCTGTTACAATTCCGATTTCGATTATCGCGACCTTTGCCCTGATGTACTTCAACAAGTTTACCCTGAACATGATGAGTCTTGGCGGCCTTGCCCTGGGGGTGGGTATGCTGGTAGACAACTCCATTGTTGTCCTGGAAAACATTTACCGTCTGCGGGAGGAGGAGAAAATGCCTATCCGCGATGCGGCGGTAAATGGTTCCGGCGAAGTAGGTTCCGCGGTTGTGGCAAGCACTCTGACCACCCTGATTGTCTTCCTGCCGCTGATATTCGTGGAAGGCAGAATGGGGGTCATGTTCAAGCAGCTTGCCTACATCGTTTCCTTTTCCCTTATGTGCTCCCTTGGCGTGGCGCTTGCCCTTGTTCCCACCCTGGCTGTACGGCTGCGCCACGCCACGTTTGATGAGGCGCGGCAGGGCCGGGGGCTTGTGGGCGCTGTTTTCCACCTTTCCGGAAAGTGCCTGGACTCCCTGGAGTCGATGTACCACCGGGTTCTTGTTTTTTCCCTTGCCTGGCCCAAGACGGTTCTTGTTGTTGTATTTTTCCTGCTTGTCGGAACCTGCTGCCTGATTCCCTTTATTGGAACGGAGTTTGTACCCAAAACCGACGAGGGGCAGGTTCGCGTAACCGGGGAACTGGAAGTCGGAACCCGGCTGGAAGTTACCGACGAAATTTTCCGTACCCTGATTGAACCTATTGTTATGAAAGGCGTCCCCGAAGCGGATAGTTTTGTTTCAAACATCGGCGGATCGGGAGGCTCCGCGGCGCGCACAGGCAATATTACCATAAACCTGAAACCCATAGGACAACGCAGCCGCAGCGACGAACAAATCGCCGAGTATCTGCGCAGGGAACTTGCCGCGGTTCCCGGCGTTACAATCAGGACGCGCGTTGGCCAGGGCTTCTTTATGATGGGCCTGGGCGGCAGCAACACCGAAAGCCTTGCCATCGAAATCCGCGGTTACGATCTTCCCACAGCCGACGCGCTTGCACTCCAGATACGGGAGATCGTGGCTGATGTAGCGGGAGTCACCGATACACGGCTGTCCCGCGAATCAGGAATGCCCGAGGAACATTTTATTGTCAACAGGGAAAAAGCGGCGGATCTGAACGTAACGGTTTACCAAATATCCACAGCCCTGAATACGATATTCGCCGGTACCACCGCCGGAACCCTGCGCGACGGCGGCAGCGAATACGACATTGTAGTCAAGGTGAAGGACGCGGAAAACCTCGGTTTTGACGCGATTTCCGACCTTACGGTACTCAACGATTCGGGACTCCCCATTGCCATATCTTCCGTAACCGATCTGGTTCCGACCACAGGCCCCATGCAGATTGAACGCAAGAACCAGAGCCGCATTGTTACCGTTAACGTCAATATCTCCGGCCGCGATATAGGAAGCGTTGCCGCGGACATTCAGGAACGCCTGAAAACCATCCCCATTCCACGGGATTTCTCCCCCTTCGAAATTACCGGCGACTATGAGGAACAGCAGAAGTCCTTTTTGGATCTTGCGGGTTCGGTATGCCTTGCCCTTGTGCTCACGTATATGGTTATGGCAAGCCTGTACGAATCCCTCAAAGACCCCTTCGTCGTCATGTTCTCCGTACCCCTGGCCGCCATCGGCGTCTTAGTGATACTCTTCCTGACAGACACGACCTTCAACATCCAGACAGGAATCGGCGTTCTGATGTTAGGCGGCATTGTAGTCAACAACGCCATTGTTCTTGTCGACCACATCATTCTTCTCCGCAAGCGGGACGGTTTCGCTCTTGTTCAGGCGATTTCGGAATCAGGCCGGCGGCGGCTGCGCCCTATTCTGATGACGGCCTCCACAACCTGTTTCGCGCTGATTCCCCTGGCTATGGCCCTGGGAGAAGGGTCGGAAATGCAGGCGCCTATGGCACGAACGGTTATCGGAGGGCTCGCCAGTTCCACCGTGATAACGCTTCTGGTCGTGCCGGTCATTTACTATTTGATGGAACGCCGCGGCGAAGCAAAAAGGCTAAACGCCCTGGCAGCTGATAAATCCAGTCCCAAGGCGGGTTAAGCATGAAAAACTTTTCCAAAAACTCATTTGTAATTTTACTCCGATCCGGAATTTGGGCGCCTTTGCGGCGTAAAACGCCGCAAAACGGGCTTTCCGCTCCAAGTCCTCGGAATTGCCTATGCAATTCCTGTGGGCTTTCCGCTGCAATCCCTTGCGCCCCACGGGCTAACTGTCGCCATAAACGCAGACCCGCAAAACCGCTACGCGGTTTTGCGACTAACACC
>JAISAF010000507.1 GCA_031266855.1 Spirochaetales bacterium | reverse complement strand
GGGGAAACACCACAGCGCCGGGCGATTTCAAGGGCATGGCTCTCGCCGGGCACACCGGCAAGAATTTTATAAACAGGCACAAAGGCTTCGGAGTCAAACTCCACCGACGCGTTGGAAACCCCGGCGCGCTCGAAAGCGTAGTGTTTGAGCGTTCCCAGGTGAGTCGTTACAAGGGCGCGGACGCCGCGTTCAAGGAAACAGTCAAGAAAAGCCATAGCGATTGCCGCGCCCTGTTCGGGGTCTGTGCCGGATCCCAGTTCGTCCAGAAGTACCAGCGAAGAATCCGTACAGGCCCCGCTGATTTTCGCGAGATTGGAAATATGCGCGGAAAAGGTCGAAAGGGAATTGGCAATGGACTGCTCATCCCCCATATCGACAAAAATATCATCAAAAAGAGGCAGGCGGGAATCCTCCGCGGCGGGGATTTCCATGCCAAACTGATTCATCAGCGCGAACAGGCCCGCTGTTTTCAAGGCAAGGGTTTTTCCGCCTGTATTTGGCCCGGTTATCAGAAGAACTCTTGTGTCCCCGTTCAGCACAATATCGACAGGTACGGCTTTTTTTCCTAAAAGCGGATGCCGGGCCGAGGAAAGGACAAAGCCCGTCCGGGCCTGACCCGCCGCGGGAAAACAGGAATGCGCCCTGCCATACGAGGCCCGCGCCTGCCAGGAATCGATACGGGTAAGACGCTCCACAAGAAACAGGAGGTCCCCCGAACAGGCGCCGATCTGCGCGGTAAGGTTTTTCAGAATTCTGAAAAGCTCCCGGCGGTATTCGTTTTCGGTCTCCGCGGCGGCGTTGTTCTTCTCAAAAATATCAAGCGGCTCAAAAAAAGCGGTAGCTCCGCCCCGGGAGATTTCATGAACAACGCCCCGGATACGCCCGCGGAAATTAGTCGCAAGCGGCAGAACCATACGTCCATCCTTCTGCGACGCCGTATCGGACTGCCAGTAGGACTTATAATCGGCGTTACCTAAATACGAAGCGGCAAGGGCGTCAAGCTCACGCCTTCCGGCGCGGATCTTACGGCGAAGCTGCGCAAGGGAAGGAATCTCCTCGTCCTTCACGTTTCCCCCGCTGTCGATGATTTTACCGATCTCCGTGGATAAAGCGCCCATGCCGGGAAGGCCATCCGCTTCTTCCCGTAAAAGCCCCCCCGCTTTTTTTATGTAGGCTTTGAGCGTCCCCGCCTGACGCAGATAGGAACCAATAGTCCCGATTTGGGCAGGCTCCAGAACAGCGCCGGGCTTCTGCGCCGCTTTCAGCATATCCGTGATGGAAGGCAGAAAAACAGCGGGCCGGTCCGCGCAGGTATCAAAAAGCGCACGGAATTCCGCGACAGGGCGGCGGATTTTTTCCAGTTCCTTTTCCGAACGCGAAAAACCCTCACCGGCAAGACGGCTTCTGCCATCCTCGCTCCAGGCATAATCCATAATTTCCCGCCTTACGGTCTCAAATTCCAGAAGGCGCAGCGCGTGTTCATTCATGTCCCCGTAGTATGGGCCAGGGCAGGGCTTTATGACAAGCCGGATATACCAGTGGGCGCCTTTTTTTGCCCGCCAGGGGCGGGCAAAAAAACCGGGCTTTCCGCTCCAAGTCCTCGGATTTGCAAATGCAAATCCTGTGGGCTTTCCGCTTCCATCCCTGGCGCGCGCACCAGCGGCGGCGCAAGCCTGTGAATACTTCGCATTCACAGGCTTGCAGCTAACATCGCTTGCGCATAACCTGTCACCGCGAAATGGTATGTGAAATAACTTCGCATAACGTCATTTTAGTATATTTGTACAAACATTTTTTCTTTTTACATCGAGTATTTCATCTATATTTTCTTTTTCAAATAATTCCAGTAATTTATCCGTCCCATTTACTTTTTTATAATTTAATTCCTCAGTATACAACGGAAATAATAAAAATATTTCTATAACAGTTTTTCCATATTTTATTCTCTGAAAATCATCAGGAAAATCATTGTATAATGTCTTTGATTTTAACAATAGTGTAGCCATAAAATCTGTTCCCGTCATAGGTTCAATTTCCTGGACTGTATGCCCGTATCCCAGCCATGTACCGTTTTCCAGCGGATAACGTCCCAAACCTTTCATTAAACCAATAGGCCAGTAATTTTCCGGTTTTCGCCAGTTATTGTTTTCAAAATCCCAATCCGGCGGCAGTAAAATACATAATTCAATATATTTCGCAAGGCTTTTATCGGGAGTTTTTAAGGGAATGCCGCTAATACCATTTGACAATAATACTGTATAATTCCTTTTTTCACCGGGCTTTATCCAATAAACATCCAAATGAAAATCCGATGATTCTATTTCATCAAATACCAGTATGGTATCATTTTCAGTGAAATATTTATCCAAATGATCTTCAATCGCCTCAAAATGTTTTGGCAAAGCCATAACAGTCTCCTTAAAACAAAAGAATATACATTTTATTATCTGCTGTCAACTATTTTAATCATTTTTAGAAACATTTCACATAACATGTTTCCCAGGATTTACCGCGAAGTTTTTTGACCTATCAATCGTCAAAAAACCAATGGCCGAAGAAGTCGAAAAAAAAGCTAAAACACTTCTTTTTACTTCTCACTTCTTTAACTTTTTCGACTTAGCGGTTAGATTTCTTTCCGGTTATATCCACTGTCAATACGCCTCCCGCTCTTCGCGGCGGACAAGATCTTCGTATATGCGGCAGTAGCTTTCGTAACGGTCAAAGAGAATTTCGCGGTTCTCGGCGGCTTCGCGTACCGCGCAGCCCGGTTCGTGGGTGTGGGTACAGCCGCCCAGCCGGCAGCCGGAAGCGAATTCCTCGAATTCGGGAAAGAAAAAACGCAGGTCGCGGGCGGCAAGGCCGCAGATATCGAATTCCCGAAGCCCCGGAGTATCGATGATTTCACCGCCCTCCCAGGTTTCCAGGCAGGCCAGTACCGTCGTATGCCGTCCCCGGTTATATTTTTCCGAAAGTTCGCCTGTCTTCCTGCCGGGGCCGCCGGACAGGGCGTTCAGAAGACTTGTTTTTCCTACGCCTGACTGCCCCGCGAACACGGCTCTTTTTCCCCATATAGCTTTTTCAAGATCGGCTGTATCCGCGTTCCCGGCGGCGCGGCTGCGCAGAACAGGGATGTTCCGCTCCCCGTATCCGGCAAGCCGTTCCTCAATCATCGGCGTTGTCCCCTGGTCGCTTTTATTCAGGCAAACAAGGGCGCTTATGCCCGAAAGCCGCGCCGCGATAAGAAGCCTGTCCAGAAAACGCGGACGGAAAGGCGGCGATACAGGACTGGCAACGCAGACAAGAACATCAACATTCGCGGCTATCGCCTGGACCGCGCGGCCTTTTTTGTTCCAGCGCAGCAGGGCGTTTTTTCTTTCCCCACGGGAAAGCAGGACGCCTTTACCGGGATGACCGGCATCAGGCAAAAAACTCACTCCGTCGCCCGCCGCGAGGGGATTGTAATCCCCTTGCGAGTTTTTCAGAATCTTTCCCTTAATGCGGCATTCAAATACAGCGCCGCGGTCCGAGCGCACGAGAAAGATATTGTTGACGCCGTATAGTACAGCGCCTGTTTGCGCGGCAATTCCCGGTTTCAAAAAAGTATCCTCCAAAATGAGGTGATAAATACGTGTACTCCGCTACGCTCCGCGCCTGGTGGCACATCACGCAATTTTGGGACAAAATTGCGTCCGCCGGGTGATACGCCGCTAATTGCCTTCGGCAATTAGCGGCACTGGAATTGCCTGTGGCAATTCCAGTGCCTGGTTTAAGGCGCGCAAGGGATTGCAGCGGAAAGCCCGCAGGAAGCGCATTGGCGCTTCCGAGGACTTGGAGCGGAAAGCCCGGTTTTTTTGTCCGTCTTCGGACAAAAAAATGCGCCCGGATTCTGATATTGAAGTGAAGCTATAAAGATGGCGAACAGGCTCTAAACCGGGAATCGCTGTTTGCGCGCTCACAGAAGCCCCGACAGCTCTATTTTGAAATAATCAGCAAAAAAGGCGTATTGGGCTTCGGGCGGCTGCGTTCCCGACAGGTACAGTCTGGGCGGAAACGGACGGGAGGAAGGAAGGCGCCGCAGATCTCCGGTGTCCAGAATTTCAAGAACACGCTTTCCCACTCCTTCGCGCGAGTCAATAAGCCGTACATCCTCCCCAAGTTCCGCGTGAATCTCGTTATGCAGGTAGAGAAAATGCGTACAGGCGAGAACAACCGTATCGACGCCTTCCGCGCGGAACTTTTCCACGGCCTCCGCGACGACAAGAAGCCGTTCTTCCGGCGTGGCGGCAAAGAACTTTTTTTCAACGAAATTCACGATGTCGGGGCCGGGAACGCGGATGATCGTACAGGAAGAAGCGAAGCGTTCAATAAGCCCGTCAAGATAATGGGCATGGATGGTAGCGCTGGTGGCAAGAATACCGATGCGTTTGTTCCGGCTGTAGCGCGCCGCGGGCTTGATGGCGGGAACCGTTCCTACAAAGATTTTTTCGGGGAATTCCAGCCGCAGCCTTTCCAGCGCGCTTACCGAAGCGGTATTGCAGGCCAGGACAAAAAGTTTGGGATCAAAGGCAGCGCCGCACTTTGCGACTCCTTCGGCTACCGCGGCAAAAACCTCGTCCGGGGTTTTCGGCCCATAGGGGAAATGCCCGCGATCGGCAAAATAGACAAAGTTTTCATCAGGCGCGTGCTGGCGTACCCATTGAAGGTAAGGCAGCCCGCCCACACCTGAATCAAGAAAAGCTATGGGCGCCTGGTTATCCAAAGAGTTTCTCAAATTCGTTGCGGGCATTCTTCGCCTTTGTCTGTGCCGATACCTGGACATTCTGCTGTGCCGAATCCGCGGGGGAAAACCATTCGCAGAAGTTCGCCCGCTCCTTATCCGCTACGGCATCGCTGATATTCTCCCGGCAGTCCCAATGGCTGCCTGGCAAATAAAACGCGCAGTTCAGGCAAATCCGCAGTTCTTTCCCACAGGAAGCGCAGAGCGTAGCGCGGAAAATTTTTTCCGCGCCG
>JAISAF010000180.1 GCA_031266855.1 Spirochaetales bacterium | reverse complement strand
CACACAGTAACCATCACGATTTTGCGAAGCAAAATCGCGCGGAACCTGCTGGTCGCACCCTTGTGTATGCTTCGCATACACAAGGGTGCGGTTTGCCGCTGGTGCGCGCGCGAGGGATTGCAGCGGAAAGCCCACAGGAAGCGCATGGGCGCTTCCGAGGACTTGGAGCGGAAAGCCCGGTTTTTTTGCCCGCGCGGCGCGGGCAAAAAAACGCGCCCGGAAAAAAAATGTGTGCGGGAACCACGGGTGCGAAATCGCGGGCTGTGTTGTAGAAACGGCTGTTTCGCGTTATGATATAGAAATGAAACTCAGGTGTTTTTTGATTGGCGGCGTGCTTTTTGGTTTGTGTGTATTTCCGCTTATGGCGCAGTTTCTTGCGAATCCGAATGACAGGATTTATGAGGATTTGCGGCTGTGGGAGGGGAAGGGTCTTGTGCGGCAGCTTCCTGTTATGCGGCCTTATCCCGCGCAATTGATGAAGGAAGTTTTGGAGCGGGTTGTGCGGCGGGGAAACACGGAGGATTCCGCGCGGGCCAGAGAATATCTTGAAGAGCTGCGGAAGAGTTTTACCTGGCATGCCGAGGCGGGGGGGGAGGGTCATATCGAGGGGAACCGCGAATACGCGGACGCGCATATTGAGGTTCAGGCTGGCGGCTGGCTGACGGAAAAGGCGCATCTTGAGGGCCGGTTCAAGGGGCTTATTATGGACAATACCGACGGGTTTGTTCTGCCGCGGGGCGAGCGTACCAGTGTGGATATTTTTGATACCTGGGCGGATATGGATGCCGCGGGCCGCAAGCTGAATCTGAGGCAGAGCCAGAATGTGAGTTTTTCTTTTGGGGAGTCGGATTTATATTTTCAGGCGGGCATTATGCGCAATTCATTTGGCCCGTTCTGGGGCGATGGGGTTGTGCTTTCGGCTGACGCGCCGCATTCGGGGCATTATTCCTTTGTATGGAGAAACAAGTGGATTTCCTATTCGACGGCTCTTCTGGAGCTGGCGGCGACAAGTTACATACGTCCGTCAAACGCGCAGGAGGAGCTGAGCGCGCAAAAGTTTCCTGATAAGCATCTGGCGATTCAAAGCCTGAACTTCTATCCCGCCGAATGGCTGGAGCTGGCGTATTTCGAGTCCATGGTCTGGGGGAACAGGATGGATTTGACGTACCTTTTGCCGTTTAAGGAGCTTTTTTATGCCCAGAGTATGGCGGCTTTTGAGGATAACAGTTTTGTGGGTATTATGGCTGATTTCCGGGTGGCGAAAACGGTTAAGATTCCTTTTATTGTGTATATGGACGATACGAATCTGAATGACCTTTTGTCTTTCAAGTTCGGTACGAAGTTCAAAACCGCGACCCAGGCGGGCGTTCAGTGGACGCCGGAGGATTTGGGAATTTTCAAGCGCATTGCCGCGGACTATGTAATTGTTACCCCTTATATGTATACGCACCGCTCCGGGCTTACAGGCGTTCCCCAGCCGGGAGCGGCGACGCCCTCTGGCGGAACATACAGCGCCGCGGACAGGCTCGCGGTTCTTGAGGCGCCGAACTACAACAACTATACCCACATGGGTACGAACCTGGGCGTGGGGCTGGACCCGAACTCCGACCGCCTGGGCCTGCAAATTCTTGTTGAGCCATTCAGGAATTTACGGGTAAATCTTATCGGGCGTATGATGCGCCACGCCAATGCTTCGCTCAAGATGGGAAGCGCTGCCGACCTTGGAGGCTCCGGCGGGCGTAACGACGGTTCGATTTACGATGACGGATATGACAGCGCGGGGGATCCTATTTTTCATTACAAAACCTATTTTCTCAGCCAGGCGGTTATCGAAAGAACGTATCAGGGAGGCTTCCAGGCCGAGTATTCCTTTGGGCTGGGTCCCGGCAGCGTTCTTTTGGCCGGGGGCTATCTTTTTGAGCATATCAGGAATAAGGATCTTGTTTCCGGTCAAAACGAAACAAACCATTATGGTAATTTTGGCATAGGGTACCGCTATTAAAATCGAAAAGCCTGTTCAGCATCTTTATAGCCTTGCTTCAATATTTCAGAATTTGGGCGCCTTTCCAGCGCTTCGCGCTGGAAACCGGGCTTTCCGCTCCAAGTCCTCGGATTTGCTAATGCAAATCCTGTGGGCTTTCCGCTGCAATCCCTTGCGCACGCAGCAGCGGCAGCGCAAAATCGCTTCGCGATTTTGCCACCAGCCAGGGGGTTTTCACGATATTAAACAGGCTCTTTGACTTCGCGGTTAAAAAATTCCGTGAAGCAGGTAGTAAAACGGGGGCGCGCGTATGCGCATAGCTTTTTTTATTGAGATATTTTATCCTGAAATCAACGGGGTTTTGACATCGACCCTGAATCTGGCCGGAAACCTGCACAGGGCGGGCCATCATGTTCTCCTGCTTGTGCCAAAGGCAAAGGCCTCTGCGGCGATACAGGAAATAGACGGGATGGAAGTGTTCGCCGTACCTTCCATATCGCTGTATATGTATCCCGGACTACGGCTCAACAATCCCTGGAGCCGGGCTGTCCGCAAAAAAATACGGGCGGATAAAATCGATATTCTTCACACTACAGGGCCGGGAGCCATGTGCTACGCGGCGATAAGCTGCGGGCGGAAATACGGAATACCCGTTGTTCAGACTTTTCATACAATGCTGAACGAGGACACCTATCTTTTGTATCTTGTACGTTTCAGGCGGCTGCTTCCCCTGGGACGTTTTATCGCGTGGCGATATATAGGGATGTTTATACGCGGGTCCAGCCTTATAACCGCGCCCAGCCGCTTTGTGTATGAGGAATTAAAAAAACGCTATCCTGAAAAAACCGTATGCCACATCTCAAACGGCATTGATTTTTCCTCGTTCCAGAACTTTCCCAGCCAGGAGGAATTCCTGCGCCGCTATCCCTTTTATAGCGACAGGTGTTTCGTTTTTGTAGGCCGCGTGGGTCTGGAAAAATCCATCGACGTTCTTATACGGAGTTTCGCCGCCGCCCTGAAAGAGAAGCCTGACATCCGGCTGGTAATTATTGGAGACGGGCCCAGCCGCGGCGATATGAGGGCGCTGGCCGCGAAAGAAGGAGCCGCGGACGCGGTTTTTTTTCTTGGAAAAATACCCCACGCGGATCTTCTGGCAAGCGGCCTGCTCCAGTACGGGTGGGCCTTTGTGACGGCCTCGGTTACGGAAAACCAGCCGATGACGGTTATCGAAGCTGTCTGCTGCGGCCTGCCCCTTATCCTCGCCGATGTGGAAGGCATGCGGGAACTCGCTTCGGGAAACGCCCTGTTTTTCCCGCCCGCCGATGAAACCTCTCTGGCAAAAAACATTCTGTCCGCGGCCCGCGACGAGGAACTTCACGCCAGGCTGCGCAGCGCGTCCAAAATTGATTCGCGGCGTTTTGACGGCAGAAACGTTGCGCGGCAGTTTGAACAGGAGTACAAAAAACTTCTTCCAGGAGGCTAATCACCAGAATTTTTACCGCGAAGCCGGAAAAGTCGAAGAGAGAGAGATAAAAGCCTGTTCAAAGTCTTTATAATCAGAATCAGAATCAGAATTTGGGCGCATTTTTTACGGTCAGGGAATTTGCGCCGCAAATTCCCTGACCGCAAAAAACCGGGCTTTCCGGGACTCCGCTATCGCTACGGCCCCAGCGCGGAGCGCTGTGGCTGCTTCGCATCCCTCCAATCCCTTGCGCGCCCACGGGCTTTTCGCGCTCCGCGCGACATCATTTCAGGGATTTACCGCGAAGCCGGAAAAGCCGGAGAGGGCGATCTAAAATAATCCATCCCATCTCTTTATATTTCTTTGTGTTTAGTCTTTACAGGGTACTATGCGAACGGAACACCGGGGAGATCACCGGTGTTCAAAAAGCCAAAAAAAAAAAAACCGCCCCACGAGGAGGGCGGCTGTCCCTGCCCAAAGATAGACGCTACTGCCTTATCCAATTACGGTTAAGGCCGCTTTCAGTAGGAAACCCACTGAGGGTTAAAGTAGAACCTGAAACCGTTGCGGTGGCAGTCATTATCCCCTTCCCCGCACTAGTCCCATCCGCGGTAATGGTTGTACCGGATAAGGTATACGGAAATTCTCCATCATTCCCTGAGTCCAGCTTCATTAGATTATTCGTGAACTCGATGATATAGGCGCCACCCTCCTCCTGCCAGGTTCCTACAAGAGGGTTGCCGTTGTCATCATCGTCTGAGTCGGAACATCCGGTAAAGGTGAAAATCGCCGCCACGATGAGGATGGCGAAGCCGATAAAGAGACCATGCCGTGTTTTCATGGTTTGCTCCTTGCTGGAAACCGTCCTATACGGTTTCCATGATGTAATGCCTTCCTCCAACGGAGGAATAAAAAAAAGCCGGTAAACCCCTATACAGAGGTTTCCGGCGTTTTTTCAATGAGAAGAATGTAAAAACGGGGACCAGCATTGCCCCTTGGGCAAATTTATCCCCTGAAAAAAGGTTTTGAGGTAAGTTTGATAACTTTCTTTTATAAAGAATTAAGAGAGAGAGAGAGAGAGAGAGTGTGTGTGTGTGTGTGTGTGTGTGTGTGTGTGTGTGTGTGTGTGTGTGTGTGCAAGAACCGTGCCAAACACGGCTATTTCAGAGACAGTTTTCAAAAAAACCTGTTTTCCGCTCATTTTTTTACAGTATTGTACTTTTTTTAGTATGTCAAGGGCATTGTACCTGCATTTATTTTCATGCTCCGGGAGACCTGCAAGGTTAAAGTATTTGATACTCCTCTTATTCAACTTTTTCGACTTCGCGGTTAGTTTTTTTTGAGACAGGAAATCATAAAGCGAGAGTTTTTTAGAGGTGCCCATAAATCGAAAAAGGCGATCTAAAATACTTCATCCCATCTCTTATACTTATTTTACTTCTTCGACTTAGCGGTTAAATTCTTTTCCAGTTATTGCGCGGAAGCCGTACAGGTTTTTCCGTCCGCCTCGAAAATCATGGCTGTGTGCCACGAAAGAAGGTAGTCGAACATAGCCGCGTTGCCGCCTTCGACATCAACGGAAATCCTGAAAAGGGCCTCCGTGCCCGAACCGCGCATCCACAGAAAGGCTTTCGGCTGTCCGCGGGCGTCTTTCAAAAGCATAGTCAGGCCGCCGCGCTCAGGTTTTGTCCTGAAAGATTCTCCCATACCGCTGCGGGCAATAATGCCTTCGTGATTCAGTTCTTCCCACGCGGCAATGCCGAAACCCGCCAGGTCTTTTTCCCGCCTTTCCCATTCACGCAGGAAAACCGCCTCGTAGCGCTTTTTCAGGAGGCCGTGATCCTGTGTTTTTATAGTCAGCCGGGCCCGCGGCGCGGAAGCGCTGAGGGTAAGAAACTTCGGCAGACTGTCAAGAATTTCGGAAAGCCCGCGCGGCCCCTGCCCCGGGACAAGGGGAAGATACAGCAGCTTGAGAAGGGCGAACACCGTACTTAAGGGATCGCGTACCGCCGAAGGGTGGATGATAAGGCCGCCGTTGGAACCTTCCCCAAGAACGCGGACCGCCCAGCCTTCCTTGCGGAGCTTCCCCGCGAGAGCGACAACATTCGCTTCGCCGACCTCCGCGCGGAAAACCCGCGCCTTGTACGCGCGGGCGATGCATTCAATACGCAGCGAAGTGGCGTCATTGACGGCAAGGGCTGTTTTTGCCGCCACCTGGCCGCCGCCCTTCCAGGCAAGAAAGGCCAGCTCCGCGTAACAGGCCAGGGCAAAAACCTCCTGCGCCTCAAGAATCCGCGCGGCTGCCCGCTGGTCATCCCAAAAAACAATATTACCCCTGTCGCCGTCGTTATCGGGCACATAGCCGAAAACGCAGGCGGGGTTTCTGCCGTGTTCCCGCGTAAGCGCGGCCCCGCACTCTTCAAGGGCTTCACCCTCCGGCTCAATTCTGTGAACAATTTCCCGCGGCCCGGAGTTTATCGCCGTGAGGCAAATGCCGAAACTTTCCAGAAAAGCCCTGTCGATGCCGAGGCTGCGGGCGCTTCCATTAAAATCAATAACAAGTCCGCAGGGCCGCGAGCGGATTCCCGAACGAAGGGCATCCAGAACAGGCGCCTGCTTTTCCTCATCATCCTCCCCGGTAATGACCCGGCAGATGAAGGCGCTGTAGGCAGCCTCCGCCACTTTTTTCCAGCGGGAAACACCGCCCGCAAGCCTCTGGAGTTTTTCCCGCGTTTCCGCCCGCGCCGCGTTTATCTCCCGGATAAGGGCTTCCATGCGGCCCCCGTCCGCCACAAGCGACCTGAAACCGTCTGCGAGGATTTTTGCTTCCCCGCCGTCAAGAACCCCGCCCCCGGTACCGAATTTGACGCCGTTATGCCCCAGGGGGTTGTGGCTCGCGCTAATATATACAAAACCGTCTATGTCCGGGGAGCTTCCCGCGAAAGCCATAATTTCCGGCGCGGGCGTTATAAAAAGATAGCGGATGTCTATACCGCGGAGGAGAAAAACGCGGATCATGATTTCGGCAATGGCGGGGCCTGTAAAACGGCTGTCAATTCCCAGAACAAGCGACAGCCCGCCTGATGAACGGGCCGTGCGCTGAAACAGAAAATCCGCAAAGCTGTGAGCCATAGCGGCGGCAAGCTCCCTGCCGGTAAGGCCGATATCCTCCCCGCGGCTTTCACCGTCGCCGTCAGCGGCAAAAATTCTCCGCCAGCCCGAAGCGGAAAGAATAAAACTTTCCATAGCCTTTGCCCGCGCGTCCGCGTTGCCGGTATAGGCAAGGGGAAAAGGAAGCGCGGCGGGGTCATACAGGTAAAAACCCGTTTCAGGATGAATCATGGCACAAAAGTATACAAAGACAGGGAAGAAGATGGAAGAGGTGCGCCTTTAAGAAAAATTTGGGCGCATTTTTAGCGGTTTTGGAATTTGCTGCGCAAATTCCAAAACTGCTAAAAACCGGGCTATCCGCTTCAAGTCCTCGGATTTGCCAATGCAAATCCTGCGGGCTTTCCGCTCCTATGCGCCCGAAGACGGTCGCTTTCCGATAGGTATGGATTGTAGTGGGCGCTATCGCGCCCCCGGAATCCCTTGCGCGCC
>JAISAF010000114.1 GCA_031266855.1 Spirochaetales bacterium | reverse complement strand
GGCGGATTTATGAATGAAAATTATAAAAGCATAATACTATGCGCGAAAGAATATTGTGAAAAAAGAATATAGGAATAATGGAATGCGCCGCTGTGCCGCATACAGACCTGTTTACGCTTCGCCGCCCGCCGCGGCTATAACGGGGAGATACTATGCCGATTAAAATTCCGGCTGCGCTGCCGGCCTACAACGCGCTGATGGACGAGAATGTTTTTGTTATGAGCGAGGTGCGGGCGGATCATCAGGATATCCGGCCTTTGCGGGTGGCGATTGTCAACCTTATGCCGACGACGGTTGAGACGGAGACGCAGCTTTTGCGGCTTTTGAGTAACACTCCCTTGCAGGTGGATATTACGCTGCTGCGTATGGGTTCGCATGAATCGCGCAACGCTCCGCCGGGGCATCTTGAGAGGTTTTATGTTACCCTGGACGAGGTGATGCACGAGCGTTTTGACGGGCTTATTATTACCGGAGCGCCGGTGGAGACGCTTCCTTTCGAGAGTGTGGACTACTGGGAGGAACTTGGCGCCGTGATCGATTATTCGGTGCGGCACGTATGGTCGACGCTGCATATTTGCTGGGGCGCGCAGGCGGGCCTGTACAGGCGCTATGGCGTTCCGAAGCAGGTTTTGGACAAAAAACTTTTTGGAGTTTTCCCGCACAGGGTGAATCAGAAATACGCCATGCTTTTTCGCGGTTTTGACGATGAGTTTCTGGCGCCTCAGTCCCGTTACACTTCATGCGACAGAGACGCGGTTGCCAGCCGCCCGGAATTAACGATCCAGTCGGAAAGCGCGGAGGCGGGGATTTTTATTGTGACCGCGCGCGAGGGGCGCGAGGTGTATGTAACGGGGCACCTTGAATACGATCCGCTTACTCTGGACAGGGAATACCGCAGGGATCTGGCGAAGGGGCTGCCGATAGCTGTTCCAAAAAATTACTATCCCGGCGACAATCCTGACTGCGCGCCGCTTGTCCGCTGGAGGGCGCACGCTCATCTTTTTTTTAGTAACTGGCTGGGCTATGTGTACCAGGAGACGCCTTTTGATTTGAACGAACTGCGATAGTACCTTCCTACTTATAATACAGGCTTTAGAATTTTACCGCGAAGTCGAAAAAGTAAAAAAAGCAGAAGGGAAAAGTGCCATTTGATATTCCTTTTCTTCTTCTTCGATTTTTTTGATTTCCCGGTTAAAAAAATCCGCGGGTCAATTGTAGCCCAGGGGCGGGGTATTAAATCCACGGGGTATTAAATCCGCTTGACGGAATAAACGAAAACAGTATAATATTGCTGAATGGCGGCACAAATGGATTTAAGGGATAAAAATAATACAGTTGAAGGATATAATAGCCTTCTCGAAAAGAAAATTAAAAATATAGCCAATGACTATAATGATATTAAGGAACTCGAAGCAAGTGAAAAAAAAGGTATACAAATCCACCGTATTCCGAATTCTGAAGTAATACAGAATAATTTTAATGAAATTTATGATCTTTATTATGATATATTTTTTATAAAATATTCATTAGGCGAAGATATTCTTGATATAATAAAGGATTGCATTAATGTAATTGATTCAATGGAAAACGTATGGAAAAAAATAAGCGGCTATGTTGAGATGGTTAATATGCTTTCAGTAGGGATAATGCTTGAAATTGAAAATAAATATTTTGATAAACTTGTTCATTTAGTTAAAAGTGATAACCCGAAAGATTATGTGGTGGATTTATTAATACATTATAAAATGCCTGAATGGGAAAGGGCGAATAAAAAATTCATGTGGAAAAAGCCGTATTCGGCGTTTGAGGAAATTGAAACACTGTCAAAAACAAATAAAGAAGATGCCACAATGCGGTTAAAAAAATACCTGCAAAAACAATGGCTCCCCGCAAATGACACAGGACAATCCCGCGGGAAATCATATCATCGTGGTTATTGGAGTTTTGAAAGCGGGGCAATAGTAAAAATATTGCAATTAGATGACACAATAATAAAGGATTTAAATTATTATCCTTATGATATGGTACAGTGGAAAAAATAAAATAACCAGGTGCGGCGCTGCCGCGCATAACGCTTCGGCTGTTTACAAACCTGATAAGGAGATAAAGCGATGGCAAAAGAAAAGGATACAAGTTCATGGGCCTTTGAGACAAAACAGCTTCATATCGGACAGGAGTCCGCGGATCCGGCTACGGACTCGCGGGCGGTTCCGGTTTACCAGACAACTTCGTACGTTTTTCATAACGCGGCGCACGCGGCGGCGCGGTTCAGCCTTGAGGACGCGGGCAATATTTATGGCCGGCTGACAAACCCGACCCAGGATGTTCTGGAAAGACGTCTTGCCGCTCTGGAAGGGGGCGTTGCGGCTCTTGCTCTTGCTTCGGGCGCCGCGGCTGTTACCTATACGTTTTTGAATCTCGCGCAGGCCGGGGATCATATTGTGTCCGCGAAGACGATTTATGGGGGAACCTATAATCTTCTGGCTCATACGCTTCCGCTGTACGGTATTACCACAAGTTTCGTGGATCCGCTGGAGAAGGATGGCTTCGCGAAGGCGATACAGCCCGCTACCAGGGCCATTTTCATCGAAAGCCTGGGAAATCCGCATTCGAATATTATCGATATTGAGGAGATCGCGAAACTGGCGCACGCGAACGGAATCCCTCTGGTGGTGGACGCGACGTTTACTACTCCGTACCTGATGCGGCCAATTGAGTACGGGGCTGATATTATTGTCCATTCCGCGACGAAATTCATAGGCGGCCATGGTACAACCCTGGGCGGCATTATTGTGGACTCCGGGAAGTTTGACTGGGAGGCTTCGGGGAAGTTCCCTTTGATTACCGGGCCGAATCCCAGTTACCACGGACTTTCCTTTACAAAGGCGGCCGGCCCCGCCGCTTTTGTAACAAAGATACGGGCAATTCTTTTGCGCGATACCGGGGCGGCCATATCCCCTTTCAACGCTTTTTTGCTGCTCCAGGGAGTGGAGACCCTTTCTCTGCGTGTCGAGCGGCATGTGGAAAACGCGCTCAAGGTTGTTGATTACCTGAAAAACCATCCTAATGTGGAAAAAGTCCACCATCCGTGTTTGCCCGATGATCCTTCCCACGCGTTGTACAAAAAATATTTTCCCAGGGGAGCGGCTTCGATTTTTACTTTTGAAATAAAGGGCGGGGCAGGGGAAGCTCAGGAGTTTATTGACCGGCTGCGGATTTTTTCCCTGCTTGCGAATGTCGCGGATGTGAAGTCCCTTGTAATTCATCCGGCAACGACAACCCATTCGCAGTGTACTCAGGAAGAACTTCTGGAACAGGGGATAAAGCCGAATACCATACGGCTTTCCATTGGTACGGAAAACATCGCGGATATTATCGCCGATTTGGAACAGGCTTTTGGCGCATAACGCTGTCTGCCGCGTGGCGGCGGACATGGAGGAAGAAAAAGAAAAACCGCTAAGTCGAAGACTGGCAAGGGCGAAGAAACAAAGAAAGGAAATTGAAGAAAAGACGCGAGATCAAAAACTTATTCGGCTTGCCAGTCAAAATTCTGATTTTTTATGAAGTACCGCCTCGCAATTTCTTTGCGGAAAAAAACGTTATGTGCAATTTGTACAGAAATAATTGCCAAAGGCAATTATTTCTGTGGCATGATTTTAAAGGTGCAAGGCTGGAGCCTTGCTTCTAATCCCGGCGTAGTCTGGAGACTGCGCCGAGCAAAGAACAAAAACTTATTTAACTTCTTCGACTTCGCGGTAAATTCTGATTCCGCGTTGCCGCCCGCGCGAGGGATTGCAGCGGAAAGCCCACAGGATTTGCGTGGGCAAATCCGAGGACTTGGAGCGGAAAGCCCGGTTTTTTTGCCCGCGCATGCGGGCAAAAAAACGCGCCCTTCCTGAAATTTAATTAAGGAATACTTTGATGTAATCGTCGCCTATGGAATGCCGCACGTCCCAGTTGATGTTGGCCCAGCGTTTGTATACGGCCATGAAGGTATAGGTGCGCACGAGGGGGATGATGACCATGTTACTGATGAGGGTTTCCTGAAACTCGTCGTAGAGCCGGCGTACTTTTTTTTCGTCGTAGGTGTGGACTAGTTCGCGGTAGAGGATGTCGATGCGTTTTTCCCAGTCCTGGGTGGGTTCCTCCTGTTTCGGGTGCCAGTAGTGGCGGTTGCCGTTGGAGAGCCAGACGTTGTACCACTGTTCGGGGAAGAGGGGAAAGCCGAAGCCCATCAGGGTGCAGTCCCATTCGTAGGTGTTTAGGAGTTTGTCGGAGAAGACGTTGGGGTCGACGATTTGGAGTACGGCTTTGATGCCGAGTTCCTGCATGTCCTGAATGATGATGTTGAGGTAATCCGCGATGATTGGGTCGGGGTTGCCTGTCATAATGTCAAAAACAACGGGATTGCCGTGCGCGTCCTGGCATTCGCCTGTTTCCTGTGACCAGCGGAAGCCGGCTTTTTGTAGATACTCTTTTGCCTGCGCCGGATCGTAGGCGCAGGGGCTTGCGAGGCTGGCGTTATAGAAATAGTTGGATTCGGAGATAATGTGGTACAGGGGCGATCCCAGGCCGTTGAGTACGAGGTTGACAATTGCCTGACGGTCTACAAGGCAGCTTATGGCTTTGCGGAAGTCGGGGTTGGTAAACCAGGCGTGTTTCGCGGCGCTGATTTTGGCGGGGTTCTGGTTAAAAATGAGGAGGCTGTAGGAACCTGAGGGGCCGCCGTTCCATACGGAGTAGCCGTTTTTTTCTGATTCCGGCAGCAGTGTGGCAATGTCCTTGCCGCGAAGGCCGTAAGACTCCACTTCGCCTTTTTGGAATTTCAGGAGTTCGGCGTTGGGGTCGGGTGTGCGTGTCAGGACGATTCTGTCAATGTAGGGCATGGAATTCCCGGCATCGTCTTTCATCCAGTAGCGGGGATTTTTTTTGAAGATGAGGCGTTCACCTGGCACATAACGTTCCAGAAGGAAGGCGCCGTTTCCCACAAGCTGCTCCGGCGGGGTGTTGAGGTTCCACAGGTCCATAATGGCGTCCTTTCCTTCTTTTTTTGCTGGTTCCCAGATGTGCCGGGGTACTATACTGCCTGAGTTCACCATAAGGCAGGGGTTCTGTACAACACGGGGGAAAATATATGAGAAACTTAAATAGCCGGTTTTTTTCATGAGAATACGCTCGCGGCTGCCGTCGTCCATATTGACGAACTGGCCCTGATAGCCCAGGGGGTAGATGTCCCTGTCGCCGCAGATTTCGTCATACCAGAAGATCATATCGTCGGCTGTCATTTGCCTGCCGTCCGACCAGTAGATATTGCCGCGCAGGCGGCAGCGCAGTTCCATGGTGTCATTTTTTTCGTCGGCCACAATTTCAAAACTTTCGACGATGCGGCCCGACCATTCCCGTTTATCGGTGTCGTAGTCAAAAAGATAATCGAGCATGAAGCTGGTTACGGTAAGGTGGCTGCCGTCCAGATTTGAAAATGGGTTGTAACTTTTGGGGTCGTCCGGGTATGTGTCATACCAGACGCCGCCGGAGTTTCCGGTTTCCCATTTCAGGGGTTTTTCGATGCGCAGTGTGCCGGGAATGTTGTCGGCGCTGAGAATCATATCCCCGCCGTCGCCGTGTATCAGCGGCGGCGGATCGGAGCAGGCCGCGAGCGCGAGGAGCGCCAGCAGGGCCGGAATCCCCAGGCGTCTTTTCAGAGCGGGTCTCATTTTCAGATCGGGTTTCATATAAATGAATACTACCGGATTCGCCTCCGTTTGCGCAAGGCGGTTTTTACCGCGAAGCCGGAAAACGGCAAAACCGAAGAGAAGAAAGAATAACCGCGAAGTCGAAAACTGGCAAGGGCGAAGAAGCAAAGAAAGGAAAAGTAAAAACCTTAATTAAGATCAAAAACTTCTTCGACTTTTTCGACCTAGCGGTAAAAATTCTTCATTTTGCATTCTTCATTTTATATTCTTCATTCTCCAGGTACGCCTTCAAAGCCCGCCGCGTGGAATCAAAAGCCAGGTCATCAAAATTAATAGCATGAGGATCCGCGAAACGAAGCGCGGAGATTTCGCTCTCTTCGAGCCGGAAATCCCCCTCCCGTAAACCCGGAACGGAAATAGTAAAAAACAAGTCGCAGGTTCTGTAAGTGATGCCTTTATAGGGATATACATTTGGAAAAGAAGCCAGAAAGGAAAAATCCGGCGGCGCCTCCCAGCCCAGCTCTTCGAGGCATTCGCGCCGCAAACCTTCCAGAGCGCCCTCCCCCGGATCAACGAAACCGCCGGGGAAATCAAGTTTGCCACGGGCAGGGTCCTTTGCCCGCACAAGGAATACTACGGCGTTTTTATCAGGAACACAGATAATACAACCCGTAGCGGCAGCCGTATTGTGATAATACACAAAACCGCACTCAGGACAACGGAAAACCCTGTTCCGCTCAAACGATATTGCCGAAGACGCGCAGGCAGGACAAAAACGAAACATTCATTATATCTCTTCAACAGTTCCCTGATTACTCAAAACATTTTTAATATAAAAATCCAGCGCCGTAACCCGGACAGAAACACTGCCCTCTTCGGATTTGCCCTCCTTAAAAGACTTCAACACCCCCGAAAGATTATCAATAAGTTTTTTCCCGGATTTCATTCCCAAAGACTCAGCAGCCAGCGATATCTTATCTATATTTCCCACGCACCCCGCGATATCAACATTCGCCGCTCCCTTTGCTGTTATGTCTGCGACGATTTTCTCCAATTCCTTGCATACATTCTCAATTGTATCCATCCTCATCCCTTCTCAAATGAAAATTTTGCAGTCCCTACTAGTATAGCCCTTTTTCCCGGATACAGTCAAGGACGAATATAAGGTAAAACAGGGTTTCCTCCTTTACTTTGCCCGGTCATTATAGCCCATTGTCCAGTCATTATAGCACATTTCCCAGTCAAAAAGGGCGCATTCCGGGGTCGCGTCAGCGGCCACTACAATCCAATACCTATCGGAAAGCGACCGTCTTCGGGCGCATTTTTTGCGGATAGGGAATTTGCGCCGCAAATTCCCTATCCGCAAAAAACCGGGCTTTCCGCTCCAAGTCCTCGGATTTGCCAATGCAAATCCTGTGGGCTTTCCGCTGCAATCCCTTGCGCCGCGCAGCGAGCGAATTTGCAGAATGCAAATTCGCGGACCAGCCCCCGCCCGGCGTAGGCTCTGCCTACGCCGGGCGGGAAAACGTACCGCTTCTTTGAAAAAAGA
>JAISAF010000087.1 GCA_031266855.1 Spirochaetales bacterium | reverse complement strand
GAATTAAAATATGTCTTGCTGCCCGAACGGAAAATCCGTTCGTGTTCCTGGGAAACCGTCATAATGCTTTTCAGTTTACCTGTGGCGGGAAAACCGCGCAAGGGCGCTTACAGGGCTTCCCCGGGGGAAAAAGAAATTTTTACCGCGAAGTCGAAAAAGGCGAAGAATTTCTTGCTACAAACCTCGGTTTTTTTTCCTTTCCTTTTTTACTCCTTCGCCCTTGCCAGTCTTCGCCTTAGCAATGATTTTTTTCCAAAGTATGCTGCTCTAAGAGCCTGTTCAAAATCTCATTTATAATTTGGAATTTGGGCGCATCTGCGGCGTAAAACGCCGCAAACCGGGCTTTCCGCTTCAATCTTTTGGCTGCACCAAAAGGATTTCCGCTGCAATCCCTTGCGTACCCAGGGGTTTTCAAGATATTGAACAGGCTCTTCGAACTGTCCGGGAGCAACCCGCAAAACCTCGAAACAAACAAGTTATCCACAGCTTATGCACAGGGAGTTTTCATAAAATTATCCCACCAGGTACAACCGCGATACAGAAAAAAACAAAGAAAAATACAAATATTTTGAAAAAAAACTATAACTCCTTATTCTATAAGGAGTTACCTAAACCGTATAAAAATATATACATAGGAAACAAATTGTACCCATTTTACAGGCGGACTTGCTAACTCTCCATCCTGCAAGGAAATATTTTATCCACATGTTATCCACATTCGCCAGCGCCGGATACCTGCCGCCACACAAAACTCCCGCCCCCGTCACGCCTTCCATCGTTTTTCAGCGGTTTTGGGAGTTTTCCGTACTTTCAAGAGGAACTGCCCGCAAACAAAAACCCCGCCCCGGCAGAGACCTTCCGCCATACAGCAGGGAATTTTTTTGAGTTTTGTGAGATTTTAGTTTTTTTTTCCGATTTATCCGAGAAACACCTGCCCCGCGTTATCGATAGCGAGGATGGTCTTACACTCCGAACAGCGGAAACGGCCAGGTTTGGTAGCCTTGAGTTTTTTCGAACAAATCGGGCACTTGAAAATCTTCGGAAAAAGATCCGACTCGACTTTGACCCCGCCCTTGGAAAAAAACTCAACCGCCTCGTCCAGATTATCCTTTATATTGAAAAACTGGGAAAACCCCAGTAGCTGAAACACTTCATAAACTTTCGGCTGTATCTCAAGAAGGACAAGATCGCCGCTTCTGGGTTTTACCGCCTTCAAAAAAGCAGTAAAAGACCCAATACCCGTACTGGACACATAATTCAAGCCGCTGCAATGAAAAATGAGACGAATAAAACCCGCCTCAATCGCCCTGTTGACCCTTTTCTGGAAAAAATTTGAGTTGTACGTATCGATGTACCCCGTCAGGTAAAGTACCAAACATCCTTCAGCGGCATCGATTTTTTGAAGTCTTATCTTTAGACTTTCATCTTTTTCTTCATCAAAGCCGGGTACTATATCGTTATTATTCATGATTCCCCTTCATTCACACTTTCTTACACAGTTTATGCCACAGCACCTCATTCACCATAGACACATTAATTTTACACTTTTTGACAAATTCTGTCAAATAGAATATCGGCATTTCTTAACTTTTTATTATACTACTATCGCGAAACTGTCAAGAGGCAACTCCCCAAAATCCAGGCTCCCGCATTTAGTTTTTCCCAGCCGTCATAGCGCATTTTTGGCGCTTCGCGCCAAAAACCGGGCTTTCCGGGACTCCGCTATCGCTCCGGCCCCGGCGCGTAGCGCCGTGGCTGCTACGCATCCCTCCACTCCCTTGCGCCCCACGGGCTATTCGCGCTTCGCTTACCATCCGCCCGCGCACCAGCGCATCGGCAGCGGCGGCGGCAGTGAAGCCCGGCAGACCGGTGGCCGTGCTCCCGCTCATACCTGAGTTTATCCGGAATGAAGACGGGAGAGAGAAGCAGGATTGTAAGCGGAACGCTGCCAAACGGTGGATCAGGACACACAGGGAGCGGGATGCGGCCCTGAAACTGGCCATATTGGGGAATGGTACTGCTGCCACCGGATATGCGCTGAACTGCTGGAGGCGGGGATGAGTTTTCTGCTGACCTGTAGGGAGGAAAGCCATCTGTGGATAGCCGAACAGGTGCGGTATGGGGAGGGTGAGACGCGGGAAGTCCGGGAGTGGAACAGGCGTACGCATCTGAGGCGCCGGTATAGCCGGGTGAACGGGATAGAGAACCGGGCAGAAGGGGAAAAACTGCCGGTCAATTATCTGTAGTATGAAATATACAATGGGGGGGGAAGTACCATACCGGAACAGTCGGATAACCAGCCATGTATTGGATAAGGGGACGGTAAGGAATATAGCGGGCTGTGCCCGTGCGCGGCGGAAGACAGGGAACGGGCATAACAGTGTGTTAAAACGCCACGGGTATAATCTGGAACACAACTTCGGACACAGGAAGGAACACGCGGACGGGATATTTTGCCTGCTTAACCTGCTGGCGTTGCTGTTTCATGGAATCCAGGAAATGGCGGAGGATGAATACCGGAAGGCGCATGCGTCATTTGGCAGGAAGGACGATTTTTTCCGGGCATTATGCTACGAAGCCGCCCGCTACTTCCATGAAGACTGGCATGACCTGTTCCTGACGGTCTCCGGTATTGCCCCGGACGGTTGAATTCTGAATCACTGGTGCCGCTGTCAAGTCACAATAGAAATGTCCTCCCCCTTCAGGCAGCATGAGAGTCTGTCTGGCCTTTTTTGGGTATTTTTTTCTCCTCAGCGGGGAGCGCTTTCCCTTTCCACGGAATACTCAAGCTCCCATCCAGCCTGATCCGCACGGTTACCCTGTCCCCAGGCCGGGGCAGAATCCTGCCGGTTCTGAGTATCTGCAATAACCGGCATTCAAACCGTACCACATAATCACTGCTGGCCGTCCGCTCATGTTCAAAACACAGAATGTCCGCAAGGTCTGCTGTTCCCGGCGGCACATGGGCGTCCGCAGGATTTGCCGAGGACCGGGAAAACTTCCCGTTCATCTCCGGCAGATACGTTTCCCCAGAGAGCCTGTCCGCTTCCTCTATCGCGGAAATCCCCGCAAGTCGCAGTTCCTTCACCAGACGGTCCTGATCCCGCCCGTGACTGCGTTCCACCCGGCCCTTCGCCTGCGGGCTGCCCGCCGCTATGACTCCAGCCCCCGGCTTTTCACAAGCTTTCAAAAAATGACTTTCCGGTTTCGTTATCCCCTTCAAAAGCTCCGCCTCTGCTGGTTCGCGGGCCAGCGCACAGGCATTTTTGTGATCGCAGTACAAAGCCTGGGGTATCCCGTATTTCCTTATCAACTAACAAAATACCCCCCCCCCCCATCGGCCCCTGCCGTCGTTTCTTCTTCAAAAAACCGGCTGTACCGGATATTCGCGGCATCGCCAGTCATTGTCATAAGGCAGCAGCGCGGCCCCCTGCCTTCAAACCAGCCGTGATGACTCCCGTCAAACCGCACCGGTTCCCCAAAACACGGCCTCCGTTCCCGCCGGCTGCGTCTGCCTTCCCACAGCCCCTCCGCTATCAGCCATCTCCTGAGGGTTCCGTCACTTATCCTTATCCCTTTCTCCCCGGCCAGTTCCTCCGCCGCAAAGACCGGCCCGAAATCACTGTACCGTTCCCGGTAGAGCGCACGCGCCTGTTCCTCCGTTTCCTCTGCCAGCCTCCGGTTTGAGGGCCTGCCCGTATTGCCGTGGACCAGTGCCCGCTCACCCCCGCTCAGGTATGCCGCGTAAAGCCTCTTCCCCTGCCGGTAACTCACTTTCAACGCCAAAGCCGCCACTTTGAGCCTCTTCTTCCCCTGCTTCACCATTTCCATCAGTTTTCCCCTCAGCAGTTCCTTTTGTCCCATCAGTAATCTCCCGGCCATCCTGTCCTCCTCACGCTATTCTACCAAAGGAGACATTTCTATGCGTTTACAGGGGGCATTATCATTGTGGTTCAACAGTGGTATTTTAAAAAAAGATGGAAGGATTGCCTTCTCGCAATTTCTTCATGAAAAACATTATGCGCAATTCGCGTACAGAAAATTGCCTCCGCTGGGTTATACGCACAGAATTAATTGCCAAAGGCAATTAATTCTGTGGCATGGTTTTGAGCTGTAAAAGCGTAACAGTTTATTGTTAGCGTGGTGGCGGCAGCCGGTGGTGATAAAGACGTGCACGGCGCGTAACGCGCTACGCTTGGTGGCAAGCCACGCAATTTTGTCAGAACAAAATTGCGGCCGCCTGGTTAGAGCTGCATAATTGCCGAAGGCAATTATGCGCCCCGGAAATTGCCAGGGGTAATTTCCGGGCCTTATTCTGAGCTGCCGCTCAAAATCGCGGGGGTTGCCGGGTGCGGATTTTTGCGGGGCAAAAATCCGCATGGGGGTACTGCCGCCGCGCTGCCGCTGGTGCGCGCGCAAGGGATTGTAGCGGAAAGCCCACAGGATTTGCATTGGCTGGTCGCGATTTTGCTTTCGCAAAATCGCTGCTCGCCCATGCATCCTGGGCAAATCCGAGGACTTGGAGCGGAAAGCCCGGTTTTTTTGGGCGCGTGAAGCGCGCCCAAAAAAATGCGCCCAAAAAATAAAAGGTCTTGAAAGGCTCCCGCTTCGTGTGTAGAATTACTTTATAACACTTAAGGAGTTTATATGGCAAAAATTCTGGTTATCAATTGTGGGAGTTCTTCCCTGAAATATGAAGTTTACGAGATGCCTGAAAAGAAGAGTCTGGGTAAGGGTCTTGTGGAACGCATTGGCGAGGGTGTGGGAATAATTTCGCAGGAATCGCTGAAAGGCAAACATAGCGAGGAGGCGCCGATTCCCGATCACCGCAAGGCGATGGAACTGGTTCGTAAGGCGCTGACAGACGGCAAGGCTGGTATTATCGGTTCAATGGACGAGATCGCCGCCGCGGGCCACCGTGTTGTTCATGGCGGGGAGTTTTACGCTGAATCGGTTATTATTGACGGGAAGGTTCTTGAGACCGTGGATAAATGTTCGGAACTTGCGCCGCTGCATAATCCGCCGAATATTACGGGGATTAAGGAAACTATCAATCTTCTGGGCAAGAAGCCGCAGGTTGCGGTGTTTGATACGGCGTTTCACCAGACGCTGCCGCCGGCTGCCTATTTGTATGGCATTCCCCGCGAGCTGTATGACAAATACCGCATCCGCCGCTATGGTTTTCATGGAACAAGCCACCGCTATGTCGCCGCCGAAGTCCTGAACATGCTCAAGCGCTCGGAGGAAAACACATCGGTTATTTCCTGCCACCTGGGGAACGGGGCGTCGGTGACCGCGGTCAGAAACGGGAAATCGGTGGATACTTCTATGGGTTTTACCCCGCTGGAGGGCCTTGTTATGGGAACCCGCTCCGGCGATATAGACCCCGCGGTTCTTCTTTATCTTTTGAAGCGCGGTTATAACGAAGCAAAACTCGACAAACTGCTGAACAAACAGAGCGGTATGCTGGGCCTCTCCGGGGTATCCAACGATATGCGCGACATTGAAAAAGCCGCTGCCGAAGGCAATAAGAACGCTCAGGAAGCCCTTGATGTGTACGCCTACCGCATCCGCAAGTATATCGGCGCGTATGCCGCCAATCTTCCCAAAACCGACGCCATTCTATTCACGGGCGGCATTGGGCAGAACAGCGTATCCACCCGCGCGAAAATCTGCGAGGGCCTTGAAGGCATCGGCATTATTCTTGATCCCAAAAAGAACGAAGCCACCGGCAGAAAGGCGGGCATCATTTCCGCGGACTACTCGCCTGTCGCCATCGCTGTTGTCATTACCAACGAGGAACTGCAAATCGCAATCGATACCTATGATCTCGCATTCAAAAAATAAAAAACCAGGTCGCGGGGATTTACCACCGCGGCCGTTCTTTACCTTCTGTTATATTCCTGCGCGTTTTCCAGACAGGATTTGCACAGAATAAATTTGAGAGAACGCAGTTTTCTGCCGCAGCGGGGGCACCTGTGTTCTTTTTTGCGGGCAGCGTATCGTGTTCTGCGTTTTTTGTTCACCTCGTCCCGGTGCCTCTCAAGAAAGAGGCGCTGCCGCAGACGATTGGCTTTTCGTTTTTCTGCTAAGTCGGACATCAATTTTTGACTCTCCTGTTTTGTTGTGTCTTAAGTGAAATTATACCAGAAAAATATAAAATTGTTCCAGATTTCTTTTCTATATCTTTAAATAAACGTAGAGAATTTTTTTGGGGCGCGTTTCCGGCGCGCAGCGCCGGAAACCGGGCTTTCCGGGACTCCGCTGCCGCTGCGGCCCCGCCTTGCGGCGTGGCTGCTACGCATCCCTCCAATCCCTCGCGCGCGCACCAGGCGGCTAAGCGGCGTCCT
>JAISAF010000077.1 GCA_031266855.1 Spirochaetales bacterium | reverse complement strand
TGTGCCAATGGAAACAGCGCGGGGGTGTCCCGCAGTGCGCAGCGCTTCGCGCTGCGCACTGCGGGAAAAGCTCCTGGCTCCTCTTATGCGGCAGCAGATGGACTATATCGCCCAATGGCCGGCCTTCGGTATCACTACCGCCATCAAAGCGAAACTCCTTGCCATAAGCCCTGCCACCATCGACCGTGCCCTCAAAAAAGGCAAAGCCGCCCTCGCTCTCAAGGGCAAAAGCCTTACCAAACCGGGGGATCTCCTTAAACACCGCATCCCTATCCGCACCTTCTACACCTCAGAGGAACGAAAAGTCCCCGGTTTTATCCAAATTGACACTGTTCACCACTGCGGACAAACCATTTCCGGCCAGTATATCCTCACCCTTACCGCCACCGACGTCGCCACCGGCTGGATTTGCCTGTATTCCCTCCTCAATAAGGCCCACCGCTGGATCTTCGATGCTCTCAAGCATATGTACGCAACCCTTCCTTTCTCCCTCAGGGAGTTTCACAGTGATAACGGCAGCGAATTTATCAACCAGGTCATCTCCGGCTAGCTCCGCAACCCCTCCTGCCCTATCCCGTTCTCCCGCTCAAGAGACCACCAGAAAAACGACAATTGCTTTGTTGAACAGAAAAACGGCGCCGTTGTCCGCGGGTACACCGGCTATGGCCGTCTTGAGGGGACAGCCTTCCAGGCCCGCCTTGCCGACGTTTACCTCTCCCTGGTCCCCCTGCTCAATTTTTTCATACCCACCATGAAACTTGAAAGCAAGGTAAAAGTTGGTTCCAAAGAGATAAAAAAATATGACGCTCCCCGCAGTCCCTGTCAATGTCTTCTGGAATCGGAGGTTTTGTCACATGGGGTAAAGGCTGAACTGACCTGGCTCTGCGGGCTGTACAATCCGGTTCAGTTGCAGCACAATGTCAACAAGGCCGTCCCCGCATTGCGGGAGGCCGTCGCCTGCCCGGCCCCTTCCTGCCGGAAGGGAACCAGTGGCCTAAAGTTACTTTTTTCTAAATGAGGCATCAAGCCCTTCGGTTACTTTTTGAAATGAGGCATTTCGGATACTGCGGAGCAGGATCCGCGGTTCTTCATAACAGGCTTTCCGGGCAAGCGACCCTAAAAAGCCCCTGGCGTATACACAGGTTACGGGCCTGCAAAATTGCGTGGTTTGCTACCAGGCACGTAGCGAAGCGCATGTCTTTATCACCAACCGGCTGCCGTGCGGCAGTTCATAACCATGCCATGAAATTGCCCTGAGGCAATTGCATGGCGCATAATTGCTGCTTTAGCAATTATGCGCGTACTCTTTCCGGCGGCGGTACGCCGCCGCGCACTGGCGGTAAAGTTCGCAATTTGCCGGGGCAAATTGCGTGTAACGGAACAGGCCGCGTCCGCGCGTATGCGAAGGCATACGCGCGGACGCGTTTGGCGCTGGTGCGCGCGCAAGGAGGCTGGTCGCGAATTTGCATTCTGCAAATTCGCTCGCTGCGCGGCGCAAGGGATTCCGGGGGCGCGATAGCGCCCGCTACAATCCATACTTCTCGGAAAGCGACCGTCTTCGGGCGCATTGGAGCGGAAAGCCCGCAGGATTTGCATTGGCAAATCCGAGGACTTGGAGCGGAAAGCCCGGTTTTTGGCGCGAAGCGCCAAAAATGCGCTCAAATTTAGAAGTTTCCCTTCGTCTATCTTTTTGTGATCAGTTCGGGCGGAAGCCATTTTTGCAGGCCGCGGGCCAGTTCCGTGTTATCCATAGGTTTGGACAGGAAGTCCGTAAAGCCGTTTCTCAAAAACATCTCCTTCGCGCCGCTTACCGCGTTAGCCGTCAGGGCGACGATGGGCACCGCCGCGCACTCGCCGCCTATGGCGCGGATAGCCTCTGTGGCCTCCACCCCGTCCATCTCCGGCATCATGTGATCCATGAGAATAAGGTCGTAGTGATTTTCCCGGGCAAGGCTGACTGCCTGGGCGCCGCTGGAGGCGAGTTCCGGTTCGATGCCGAAACCATTGAGCATAAACTTCGCGACTTCAAGATTAATCTGAATATCATCGACGAGAAGAACCTGGGCGCCTTCCACGGTAAACTTAATCGAGTCCCCGCCCCCCGCCTCATGCGGCAAATCCTCCTCGCTGCCAACCGTGAGGGGAAGCCGGACTGTAAAAACAGAACCTTTGCCGTACTCACTGCGCGGCAAAATCGTACCGCCCATTATCCCGCACAGCCTTTTGGTAATGGCAAGGCCCAGGCCGGTTCCCATGACTTTCTTGTTCCGCACAAGGTCAAGCTGTTCAAAGGCGGAAAAAAGCCGGGGAATCGCGTCTTCGCGTATGCCGATACCCGTATCCTCAACTTCAAAGACAAACTCCCTGTGATCCTTCGCCTGCCTGACACGAAAGATAACCCCGCCTTTTTCCGTATATTTATACGCGTTGTTTAATATGTTGGTCAGAATCTGGCCTATACGTTTTTCGTCCCCAAGAACCACGCGGGGCATCCGCGGGTCAAAACTACAGGTAAAATACAGGCTTTTTTGCGTGAACATAAGTTCGAACATCGTTTTCAAATGCCGCAGCAGTTCCGGCAGGTCGAAGTATTCAGGAACAAGCTCCAGTTTTCCCGCCTCAATTTTGGAAAAATCCAGAATGTCATTAATAAGATTAAGCAGGGTATTCGAAGAGTTCTGAATACCTTTCAAATATTCCATCTGGATAGAATTAAGAGGCGTACTTCTGAGGATGTTGGCAATACCAATAATCGCGTTCATCGGCGTGCGGATTTCATGCGATACGGTGGCGAGAAAATCGGATTTCGCCTTGTTCGCGAGTTCGGCTTCGCGTTTGGCAGTAAGGATATCAGTGGTATCATAAAAAAAGACCATCGAACCCAGGGAAAGATTGTTTTCGTCCACCATAGGCGTAATCTGAATCGTATAATTGCGGGGATTTCCGTTTTTTCCAAAGTCAACCACATCCTCGCTGCTCAGGGGTTTCATTTCGACAATTATGGTTTTGAAAATCTTATTAGCGCTTTGAGCGGTTTCAACTCCCGCATAACGCTCAAACAAATCGTAAAAACCCATCCCGCGAATAATACCAAAAGCGGGAATATGGCAGGTAGTAAGAAAAACCTCGGTACAATAGACAATGCGGCCCCGCCGGTCAAAAAGCATAATAATATCCGGGCAGTTTTTCAGAAGGAGATCCATGTATTTTTCAAGTTCGGACTTGCTGGCGGAAATAATCTGACTCAGGTTATCCTTCACGGCGTTTGCTATACGATTACGCTCAATAATGCCTTTTAAGAGTTCGGTTTCACGATTAAGCTTTTTAATCTGCATCCGGGCCTGTTGCAGCTCGGTTCGCAGGCTTTCCGCATCCAATCCGCTCAGATCATCGCTCACATACTCCCCCTAAAACAGACACATAACAATAGTGTCATTGTGGTTGCGGTTTATAAGTTCTCCACCCACACCGCATACAGGGGACAATTCGCCACCGGAATACATCAAATGCCAGGGAATACCGCCGGACAGCGTGTCCGCGATCTTCTGCATCTCCCGCAGGGATTCATAACCCAAAGTAAAATAGCGCCCTATACAGGAAAATATGAGTAGACCCCCCCTTTTTTTCTGTTTCTGGATATGGCGCAGGATTTTGTCGGTTGTTTTTAATACTTCCTCCGCGTCAATCTTCCCCACAGTAAGCGTTGAACCCAGAGGCATATCCCCGCCGCACACAGCGCTGCCATCCGGGGCAATAGCGAACATAACCCTGACAACCGGCTGCGTACCGTCATGGTAATCCAGAATAAAAGGAAAGGAGTTGACGCCTATGATGTGCCCCTCCTTATCCCTGAGCACCCCAATACTCGCAAGGTAGTCGCTTATCGGCATATCGTTTACAGTTTGCAACAGATTTCCCCGCGCGGCGGTAACAACGCCTTTTTCACGAAACGCTTTTTCCTCGGAAATATTGGCAATAAAAAATAAAGGCTCGATATTTCCATACAGAAGAATAAAAACATATCTGTCAGGAAACCCCTCGGCACCCAGAATAGTCCTGGCCTCGCGATAGTCACTCGTATGATCCACCGCCAGAGTGCCAAAGTTCGGGATACCGCCAGTAATATCATTAAACGTCCTCACAAAAAAATCTCCCGATATATCCAGTAAAAGCGGAACAAAACTAATCATAAAAACAGGAGGAATCCGCCGCTTCCCCGCCGCCTCATTGTAAGCCGCGCGCAAAGGCGCCTCATCCGCAGTCGAAATAGGACCGCTGACAGCCGCCTCAAACTCCACATCATCCGAAGTCAAAACCATAAGCGCCAGATGAGTCGGCCCCATCATTCCCGGAACAGCGCAGGCAACGGTAGTCGTCCCCGCAATAGGAAAAGGCAGCTTTTCCGCAAGGGCGGCAAGCACACCCGCCCCTATATACTCCGAGTAACAGGAAACAATCCCCACCGAATTCCGCAACAGGGAATTTTCACAGTCCAAATGCCTTAAAATATCCGAAACAGCCACTTCCACGTCATCAATTTCGTCTGTATAAGCCGTCAGCGTTTTAATCATATTGTGTACTCCTCCCCTGTATACCTCTACTATACTATCGAAAGAGGTAAAAAACAAGATTGGCTCCATGACCCCCGCCAGGTTCCTGAGTGGTTTAAGGAAACTCTAAAAAACCCGCGGATTTATGATTTCCCATTTCAAAAGAGGAAATTGCCCGATTATAGCGCATTTTTTTCGGTTTGGGCATTTGCTCAGCAAATTCCCAAGCCGAAAAAAACCGGGCTTTCCGCTGCAAGTCCTCGGATTTGCCAATGCAAATCCTGCGGGCTTTCCGCTGCAATCCCTTGCGCCGCGCAGCGGCAGCACAAAATCGCTTCGCGATTTTGCCACCAGCCAGGACGCATCGGTGAGCAGCAAAATTGCATACACAATTTTGCGACCAGCCCCCTTGCGCAGCAGCTTAGAACCAGTTCCCGGAATTGCCATGGCAATTCCGGGGCGGCTAATTACCGTTGGCAATTAGCCGCGCGCAACCCGGCGGTCGCAATTTTGCCGGGGCAAAATTGCGGATTTGCCACCAGGCACAGCGCATTACGCGCTGTGCACGTCTTTATCTCCAACCGGCTGCCGCCACCACGATTACAGCAAGCTGTTACGCTTGCAGGTCTGCCACTAAGCGTAGCGCGTAGCGCTGTGCACGTATTTATCACCACC